>CAZCAD010000089.1:5883-9324 GCA_964496525.1 uncultured Flavobacteriales bacterium
AGAATTATAGATTTGGAAGGAGCTCGGCAGATCATAGCCGATCGGAAAAAACTCGCAAATTATAAGGACATTCCTGTTTTAATCGATGGTCGCAAGGTCAAAGAAGTTACCAAAGAAGCGCGTGATCTCTTTGCAGGCGATGAAGGGTCAGAATGTCTCTCCGCAGGCGCACTTGTAGCCAAATCAGTTTTTACCAGGCATTTGGGCAACTTCTTTATTAAAATCTCCTATCGAAAAGGTAAATTGCCCATTCGGTTATTTACGGATCCCGAACCGGGAAAGAAATGGCTCCAACAATTCAAGGAAAAGCCCTAATCCCTGAGATCTCACACCCACTAACGCACGAACCTGCCTGCCTGCCGATCAGGCAGGCCCTTTCGTGTGGGAATTAAACACTCCCAAATCAAACTGTCCATACATCGATAAAATCAATGGATTCGACGATACCGGCCCACTCAATTTATTCTGCCTGCATAACTTATCGGTTAATCTACTGATTTAGTCGATTATATTTTCAATTGCACATTTTTTACCATAAATTGATTTAAGCTGCCGAAATAAAACGCTTATCTAAACTTTAACTACCTGCGATTGTTCCTAACAGCCGGGGTATTAGAGCACTAGGTAAATCAAAAGAAAGTCAACAATATAAATTCATTTTATCGGCAAGCGTTAAAAGGACAATAGCATGAAGAACATTGAAATATCAGTAGAATTCGAAGGGGTGATGTACGAGGTACTTTACCAAAATGGTATAGTTTGGTTTGTCGATCCGACTTCAAACCTACATGCTAAAATTACCAGTGATACAGAAAAAACGCATGATCTTTCCAAAGACCAGGTAAAAGAAAAGGCACTATCGATGATAAAATCCAGGTCAGAATAATTTCTAGCCTGAAAAGGGCTCAACATTTGACCAACCCCACCTACCAACCAGGCACCACATAATATTGCACCTTAAGAAAACACGGTTCCGCAGTGCCAATAGATCGGGACCATCCTGCGGAAAAACACTGAACACAATCTTGGCACTCCGCACCGCAGTCCCGATAGATCGGGACCATCCTGCGGAAAAACACTGAACACAAGCTTGGCTATTTATTCGTATGGAAAGTGAATCTTATCGATCGGAAATTGGGCCATACAACTCTGCTGATACCGAAATACATTTGAAGAAATATAATCTTAACTCAGTCATGAAAAATAATATTACGAAACAACTTGTCCTTCTTCTAACACTACTAACAACACCCTACCTGTCTTTCCCTCAATCAGATATCGAAGAAACTGTTTGGGTAACTGTTAATGATCTTTCAATACTTCCTTCTCCTAATGAGGACGGAAAAATAGAATCTACTTCAGTCGATTTACAAAATATTATTAATGAATACAGTGTTACTTCTTTCGAGCAAATTTTACCAAGTTCCAGAAAAGAGGAGTTGCTGAAGGTCTATGAAATTAGCTGCAATTGCAATAAAGACGAATTGATGAGTGCGCTGATGCATGGTGTTCCGGAAATATCAAACCCGCAACCGGGACCTGTTTATGAGCTTTTGTATGCCCCTGACGACTATAATCTGTCTTTTGCAGAAGATTATGCGCTTGACTTAATTAACGCACAGGAGGCTTGGGATTTTACTACTGGCGATACGGCTGTTGACATAGCCATATTGGATGGGCAATACGATCTTGATCACTCAGAGTTAACAGGCACGATTTCGTTTTCCGACCCTCCCACTTTTGGCTCTGTTTATCATGGAACTGCGGTAGCGATAACCGCTGCAGGTAATACCGACAATGCGATTGGGAAAAGTTCAATCGGTAGCGATTGCATGCTTCAGCTTTATGGGATGGCCTACGACTATATGCTCATTGCCACTTATAATGGCGCGAAGGTAATTAACGTAAGTTGGTATAGTAGTTGTGAATATGACAGCTATTTTCAGGATGTGATCAATGAGGTCTATGAAAATGGATCAATCGTCGTAGCTGCAGCTGGAAATGGAGAGACCTGCGGTGGACCGACAAATTACGTTTATCCTGCGGCATTTGATCATGTTATTGCGGTCACGAGCATTGGTCCGGAAGACAATCACGAAAGATTTATTGGCGATCCTAGCAGCACGCATCAACACAATGATTCGGTAGATATAGCCGCACCGGGATATGATGTCGCCTTGACAGTAATTGAGGGATGGTATCTTACAGGAAACGGTACTTCTTTTGCCACTCCTTATGTTTCAGGAACAATCGGATTAATGTTCTCAGCAAACCCTTGTTTAAGTTTTGAAGATGTTGAGTACATCCTTAAGGAAACAGCAGTCAACATTGATTCCCTGAATCCGGATTATGCAGGAGGAATTGGTGCGGGAAGACTTGATGCAGCCGCAGCGGTAGAAATGGCTCAGACCTATCCGGTTTTTAATATTGACGTTGAAGCAGGATATATGTGTGACACTTATTTGGGAGGAGCTACTGTTGTTGTAGGAAGCGGTGAAGGAGTTGCCCCATTTTCTTACGAATGGAGCACCGGTGAGACGGAGATAACAATCATTGAGTTGCTATCAGGCACCTACGAAGTTACTGTTACGGACGCTGAAGGGTGCAAAAGCTATGGAAATGTAACGCTGGATATTCCTGAACCACTGATAAGCACCGAAATTAGTTTGGATGTAAGCTGCTTTGGTATCGAAGATGGAACCATCAATATGACAACAAGTGGAGGAATTGCTCCGTACACATTCGAATGGAGTAATGGTGAAACAACTGAAGATTTAACAGAACTGCCTGTAGGATCTTATGCTCTTACAATAACCGATGTAGATGAGTGTGCCTTTACAAAGACTGTTGAAATTGAAGAGCCGGCGCAGTTAGTATTAACCGTCGATATATACTGCGATTATGAGAATTACAATTCAGGTGAAATTGACCTGACGGTTGAAGGTGGAACACCGGTTTATGTTTGTAGCTGGAGTAATGGGGAAGAAACCCAGGATATTGGAATGTTGCCTTCCGGAGACTATGAGGTCGTCGTTTCTGATGCTCACGGTTGTACTGAGACCGCAACCGCAACCGTCAATGGACCTACTCTCGGCATTGAATCAAATCAGACCGACAAAATGATCCTATATCCAAACCCCTCGAACCATGGAAATGTCCTGATAAGTTGGTCGTATGATCATGTTAATAAACTGGAGATTGTCAATTGCTCCGGACAGCGGATTAAAATCGTCGAGATTAACGAAAATGAAACTAAAATCAATTTGGATGGTTTGTCGGCCGGTATATACTTAATAAAACTCAGCAATGATGGAGGCGCAATAACCACTCAAAAGTTAATGGTGCAATAGAGATCAGAAATGCGTACTTCTGCGCTTAGGGTCTGGGCAGAAATAAACTATACATTTAAGCTTGTTATTTTATGCGCTAATTGCGCCTGCC
>CAZCAD010000090.1:0-554 GCA_964496525.1 uncultured Flavobacteriales bacterium
CAAAGTCACATTTTGAAAATCGATTATCGGTTTTTGTTTCGATAAAACAAACTTATAAGAGCCATCTCGGACTTTCCACAGATGATTTCCATGATTATAGATTGTTCCGTCGGTAAAAAATCCGGAACATACTTCAATAAAATCCCTGAATTTTCTAGACTTTTTACTGTTTAACAGGGCATCAATTGTTTTATGCCAGGACTGAAAACTCTCGGCAGGCTGATTAGTTTTTACAAAGGAATGGACGGACAATAGATAGCCATAGACATCCGGAAATAGAGATAGTCTCTTCTCCATAATCAAATTACAAGTTGTCACAACTTTAGATTGATATGCTGAAGAAAAATTAGTCAACCAATTTGGTTCAAATTCAAGCATGAACGCTTTGGTTTTTTGTCGATCGATGGAACCGAGTTGCTTTTCTACATCTTTCAAGAATTGTTCAGGTTCTGAAGAAAATGAAGCATTCTGACCATAAGAAATGGCTGAACAAAAAAGAAGTAATGTGATTAGGGCGTATGGCATAAATTGTTGTTTAAGGGTCTATCGTCAGT
>CAZCAD010000090.1:582-4392 GCA_964496525.1 uncultured Flavobacteriales bacterium
TCTATTAAAGCCCATTCGTCTTTTACGAAATATCCAATGAACTCAAAGTTGTTGAGTTTTGCCTGGTCGACAAGCTCATTTTTGTCTGTTTCAAAGAAGCCGCTAATCAACAATTTGCCTCCTAAATTCAGAACTTTTGAATATACCGAAAAATGTTCAATAAGTATATTCTTGTTAATATTTGCTATTAATAAATCAAATTTCATTCCTTCAAGCAGTTCGTGACCACCAAGAGCCATTTCAATCTTTTGGCAATTGTTTAGTTCTGCGTTTTGCAGGGCATTTTCAACCGCCCATTTATCTATGTCAACTGCATAGACGAATGCGGCACCCAGTTTCTCGGCGACTATGGCTAGTACACCGGTCCCGGTTCCCATATCGAGAACCTTTTTATCTACTAAATCAAGATCAGATAATCGCCTTGAAGCTAAATATGTTGTCTGGTGATGTCCGGTACCAAATGACATTTGGGGCTGAATAATTATCTTCAGCTTTTGGTCAAATTCTCCCATGTGAAAAGGGGCAATGATTGCAAGTTTATCATTAATCAAAACCGGATCGTACTGACTTTCCCACACTTCATTCCAATTTCGATCTTCAATCAATACTTTCGTCCACTTTTCACAGGATTCCCAGGCCTCTATTTCGCTTAGAAATTGATCTCTAAATTGATCCTTAGGAATATAACCCTTAAGACCTGTTTTGGTTTCAATAAAACTTTCAAAATTTTTTTGATCTAGAATTGAAATAGCGATTTCCCTCCACGGATGAAGTTCAATAAGCGTGATATTAATTTCATAATAATCCAATCAAAACGAATTGGATATATCACAAAATCCTTTCGCATCAAGAGATGCGCCTCCTATTAACCCCCCATCGATATCCTTTTGAGCAAACAATTCTTTGGCATTATCTGGCTTGCAGCTACCGCCATAAATCAGCGCAATTTCTTCGCCAACTTTTTCTCCAAACCGCTGTGTAATTCGTGCTCGAATCAATGAATGTATTTCTTGTGCTTCTTGCGCTGAGGCGGTTTTACCTGTTCCAATAGCCCATATGGGTTCGTAGGCGATCACAATTTTTGCAAGCTCTTCTACAGAAAATTTGAATAAGCTGTCTTCAATTTGTTTCATGATAAACTCCTTGTAAACATTATTTTCTCGAACTTGAAGCTGTTCACCACAGCAAAATATTGGTGTAATTCCTACATCCAGCAGGCTTCGAACTTTTTTCGAAAGGACTTCATAATCCTCATTGAATTCTCCTCTTCTTTCTGAGTGACCGACAATACCGTACATTATTCCAACTGAGCTTAACTGAGTCGGTGAAATTTCGCCGGTAAATGCTCCTTCATCCTGATGATAAGAATTTTGCGATCCCAACTTGATCCATTCATTTCCTTTTAGCCTTTCACAGAACGATGATAGATATGGAGAGGACGGACAAATGATTACTTCAGAATCAGCATTGAAATTGTCTTGAAGATTGATCAGTTCATCAAGCAATTGCCCTGCCTGAGTATAATCTAAATTCATTTTCCAATTTCCCGCGACGATCTTTTTTCTCATTCTTCTATTTTAGATTCGGGTAGATAGTCTTCCTGAATGTCTTCATAATCAGGTACAGATCGACACGGCCACTTGTCAAGCACCGTTCCTTTTTCTAAAAGGATTAAGCCCGGATTCGAACGAACGATTATTTTAATCTCTATTCCATCAATTGACAGGAAGGTCGCTCCAAAATCATGTTTTAATTTAAATTCAGCGATTTGTTCTTCGGTCGCCGGAGACAGCACATAGAAAGGAATTCCATCGGCCGTGGCAGCATCATAAACAGCCTTAAAATCAGGCATGTGTCCATCGTTTACTGCTTCCATATCTCGGATCGTCATTAAGAACATAAAGTCTGCCTTGAAGAGGTATTCTGTAAGATCCATTCTAAATCGGGAAGATTTATCTATAAGACTTATGAATGGCTCACCGACCTCATAAAGAGAATCGGGATAATAGGTGGGATCAAAATCCATGGACGATATCGTGTCCGGTCCATAAGGTCCTTTTATCGCGATTAACTCATCATAATAAGTGTCGTAGTTCATTTGGATAACTGAATCAACGTAGGGTACTTTCTTCTCCTCCTCGCTTAATTGCGCGTAATCAATTTCAGCAGTGAAATCTGAAATAGAATGCGGTATTCCTTCAACTATTACATCTTGAACTTGATCGACAAACTCATATTTCGAAGTATCCATATAGGTCTCCCATTGGTCAATCTCAAAGATTTCGTCATTGCCTGTTTGAATGTTTTTGTATTTGAGTTTTATCTCAACCACCTGATCAACTCCATTGTGCATTTGTTCATTCAAATTATTTCCAATGGCGTAAGGTCGATAATCTTTTACCGGCAGATACATAGTTGTGTACAAACTAAAAATAATTGAGATGAACCCTACAAAAATGGCCATCTTCCATGCCTTCCCAATTTTGCCAATGTTCAAGTTTGCCATAACGAAGGCACCCAGTATAACAAAAAGGGTAAAGAAGATTGGGAATAACCATCCAAAGACCCATGAGAAGAAAATAATGATGAGAAAAGAAGCCGGGATCATCACCCAATTCTGTTTCACATCATTCAGCTTAATCTTCCACTGATTGATAAAAATAATCAGGACAAAATAGAATAGGACAATATCCTTCCAAAAGGATTCTGCGGGGGTCAGGGATCGGCCAACAGAGCCTCGAAGAGCATCACCAAAGCATCCACAGTCCGTCACACATTGTTGCTCCGAAATTGGAAGTCCGGCCGCTTGAGCTGTTATAACGGCATCATTACAAGAAGTTGTATACCAGGTTAACCAGGTAAAAAAGCCCATCATGAACACTAAGGACCATGACGCTAATTTTATTTTACCGCCAACTATTACCGCTACGCCCAGAACAATTTCAGCAATACAAACTATAATTGAAATAGTGAGCGCATGGGGCTCGAACATTTCGAAGAACGGATAATCAAATGCAAGGCTGTTTGGTGCGAAGTAATCTTCCAGTTTAAAAGCGAATCCAAACGGATCATTGGCCTTCACGAGGCCCGATACAATGAAGAGTCCACCGACAATTGCCCTGGTGACAAATGAAAAGAGATACAGCCCTTTTAAAACAAAAAGACCGAAGAGACTCAGGGCAACAAGGCTCAGACCTATTATTATATAAACAGGAGCATTGTCTATGGTGTAGGCGTGGAAACCTTTGACGATAAAAAAAACTCCCAATAGGTTCAGCGCAATTGCGCTTGCATTGAGTATCACAGATCGACCAAAGAGATCGAGCTTCTGATTTCGAAGCCTCATGTCATTCATGGCGTGGGTATTTATCCATCAATTTAGTGCTTTTTTTAGTTCAAAAAATGACCTTAACATTTCGCTAACATATTAGTCATCCTCGTCAATCCTAATCAGTCCAAATACCGCATAATTTAGCATATCCAGGTAGTTTGCATCAATTCCTTCAGAGATGAGCGTTTTACCCTCATTATCTTCAATTTGTTTGGTGCGCATAATCTTCATCATAATTAAGTCAGTTAATGAACTTATCCGCATATCTCGCCAGGCTTCACCATAATCATGATTTTTTGTCTCCATCAGTTCGAAGGCTTGCCTGGTCTTCTCATCATACATTTCCAATGCTCTATCAAGATCCAATTCCATCTCATCCTTGGCACCTAATTGCAATTGAATTAATCCCATGACGCAATAATTCACAATAGCTATGAACTCCCCGTCTATTGATTCACCGACCTTATTCTCTCCGGTTT
>CAZCAD010000090.1:4402-9318 GCA_964496525.1 uncultured Flavobacteriales bacterium
CTTGAATCGTTCTGATTCTTTGAGCCTTTATAAAGATTTGATCGGTAAGAGAACTAATCCTTAATATTCGCCATGCGGTCCCATAATCACGTCCTTTTTTATCAAAAATCGATCGGCACTTTGTGATTACTTTTTTATATTGCTCGGCGGTTTTATCCATGGTCAGAATGTCCACAACTTTTAGCGGTGAAAGATACATCTTTTTGTCATAAACTTCGCTTACCGTCCATTAGGAATCTGAGGCAAAATAGTCCTCTTGTAATGGGGATAATTAATTGTACTCCTGATAGTTTTTATGCTGGAAGTCGATCGTCAGGTGTTGACGAAAGCCTCATGATGGCTGAAAAAATGCTCGAGGATGGGACGGACCTCCTGGATCTTGGAGCCTATTCCTCTCGTCCCGGAGCTAATCCGGTAAATACGGATCAAGAGCTGAGTCGATTACTTCCGTCATTGGAGGCCATTGTCCAACATTTTCCCGAAGCTATATTATCGGTAGATACCTTTCGATCCGAAGTTGCCAAACAATGCCTTGATAGGGGTGTGGCTGTGATCAATGATATTTCAGCCGGTTTACTTGATCCTGAAATGCTTAAAGTGGTTGCAGATTCTAATGCAGTCTACATCATGATGCACATGCGTGGTAATCCGCAGAGTATGATGATAGATACGGAATATGAAGATCTGATCTCAGAGCTATTGACTTTCTTTGAAAATAGGATATCTGCATCTTCTGAAGCAGGTATAGAAAATGTTATTATCGATCCGGGATTTGGATTTAGCAAAACCTTGAATCAAAATTATGAGTTGTTACGCAATCTTGATCAGTTCCAATCTCTAGATCGTCCAGTTTTGGTTGGTATTTCAAGAAAGTCTATGATCTACCAATTATTGAAAAAAAATCCGGAGCAGGTGCTATCTGCGACATCTGCATTGCATCTATTTGCCTTGCAAAAGGGTGCGGATATTTTGCGCGTTCATGACGTACGGGAGGCGAAGGAGGTAATAAGGCTGGTCCAAGAAATATCAGTCGTCGATAATCGTGACCTTGAAAGTTAGTATAACTTCTTTCTTCACATTTGACAGAATCTTTATTTTCCGACGTTGAAAACCATACTTGCCATTTGTATCAAAGGTTAATTTGATAGTTCCTGATCTTCCTGGTGCAATCGGTTCTTTGGGGAAACTAATAGTAGTACAACTGCATGCGACCTCATAACCTGAAATGATTAAGGGCTCATCTCCTGAATTAGTAAACTCAAACTTATGAAAGAGAACTTCACCTTCTTTTGTGTTGTCAAACTTGACTGTATCGTCTAAAAAAGAGAATTCCGCACCATTCGTAAGAATGAATGCGGAATTCAGCGCTATTATGATCGCAAAAAATAGCCTCATTAATATTTTTTACTTCGCAGTTCCCTTAGGTGCAGTAATTCCTGTTGCAGCGTTTGGATCTTTAATGCTTCCTTTAATTTTCACGACGGTCGTTCCCGAACCATTTGCAAAGTTTGTGGCGTTAACAGCATTCGAAGTTATCTTGACCTGTTTGTTAATTGGTCCGACTCTTTGAGTATCGTATTTTACTTCAATCGTTTGTGATGTCCCGGGGGCAATTGGCTCTTTTGGACAAGTTGGGACTGTACAGCCACAGGATCCCTTACAAAGTGAAATGATCAATGGTTGGTTTCCGGTATTCGATACTGTGAAAACACATTTCCCGTCAGCACCTTTATCAATCGTTCCATAATCGTGGACATCTTTATCCAACTTAATTACCGGGCCATTTGTTTTTTTAACCGCAACATCCTGCCCGATAGCGTTCATGCTGAATGCTGAGAAAAGTATAATACTTAATGTTAGCAGTGTGTTTTTCATTTTTAAATTTTAATCTGTTCGTCCTGCTAAATTGTGAGGCATTGACGAGCCTTGGGTTTTATTGCTAATCGTTGGTTGGTGTTCCTGTATTTATCGGAGCACCACCGGAAGGTTTAGCTTTAACGTTACCTTTTATATCAATTCTCATACGCGGCTCGTTTACCGCATTCGAGGTGATTGTTACATTCTTGTTAATAGCTCCAACACGATTTGTGTTGTACTTAACTGTTATCTCTTTAGATTCACCCGGAGCGATTGGCTCTTTAGGACAAACCGGAACAGTACATCCACAAGATCCTTTACAAAGTGAAATAACCAAAGGTTGAGTTCCTTCGTTACTTACGATAAAAACACATTTTCCGTCAGCACCTTGATCAATGGTTCCGTAATCATGAACTTTTTTATCTACTTTAATGATAGGACCGTCACTTGTTTCGGCCGGAGTTCCTTCAACTTTAGTTTCACTCTGTGCATGGGTTGCGACATTAATACCTAAAAAAAGGAGGCTAAAAATGCTGAGTATCAAAAGTGACTTTTTCATTTTCAATTTTTATAAAAATACTTATTACTTCATTCAAATATACGAAAGCTCGAACGAAATAGTCAGTAGTTTAACAAATCATTAACAAATACGGTTCCAAGCTGATTAATTAATTTTTTCATAAACATTAAGAAATAAGAATGTTTTTTTTTATCTTTATGTAGGCACGGTTCATTCCGGGCCTGTCCGTTTATCAAGATGAAAAACGACAATTTAGAGTTGTTTGCTTACTCTAAAATTCGCATAGAAATATGCTAAGTAAGAAATGAATATTGCTGAAGATATAGGAATTAAGGCTGCGTTAAAACAATTTTTCGGTTTTAACGAATTTAAAGGTGAGCAAGAGCGTATTATACAAAATGTGCTTAATGGGAATAATACATTCGTAATTATGCCTACGGGCGGGGGTAAGTCACTTTGCTATCAATTACCGGCCATTATTTCAGAAGGAACGGCCATTATTGTTTCGCCTTTGATTGCTTTGATGAAAAATCAGGTAGATGCGATCAGGCAGATCAGTGAAACAGATGGCCTGGCCCATTTTCTAAATTCTTCTCTTACCAAAACGGAGATCAAGAGTGTTAAAGACGATATTACCAGAGGAGTGACAAAATTACTTTATGTCGCTCCGGAATCTTTAACAAAAAAAGAAAATATTGACTTTCTCACCGGTGTTCCGATATCATTTTTTGCAATTGATGAGGCACACTGTATTTCTGAATGGGGTCATGACTTTCGTCCGGAGTACAGAAGGCTAAGAGAAATATTCGAAAAAATTAGCACTGTTCCTATTATCGCATTGACAGCCACAGCTACTCCAAAGGTTCAGCATGATATTCAGAAAAACCTGAATATGTTGGATGCCACAATATTCAAAATGTCTTTTAATCGTGACAATTTATATTATGAAGTTCGACCAAAAAAGGAAGTTGAAAAAGGCATCATAAAGTTCATCAAAGATCGACTTGGTAAATCCGGAATCATCTATTGTTTAAGCCGAAAGAAGGTTGAGGAAATTGCAGAAGTTCTTCAGGTAAACGGAATTAGTGCCCTGCCCTATCATGCGGGCTTAGAGTCATCGACTAGAGTAAAACATCAAGATATGTTCTTGATGGAAGAAGCCGATGTGATTGTTGCCACAATCGCCTTTGGAATGGGCATTGACAAACCGGATGTTCGCTTTGTAATCCATCATGATATTCCAAAAAGTCTTGAGAGCTATTATCAAGAAACAGGAAGGGCGGGAAGAGACGGCGGAGAAGGACATTGTTTAACTTTCTATAGTTATAAGGACATTGAGAAACTTGAAAAATTTCTGCACGGAAAACCAATTTCTGAACTGGAAATTGGAAAACAGTTGTTGCATGAAATAGTTTCTTATGCTGAAACATCTGTTTGTCGCCGGAAGTATATTTTGCACTATTTCGGTGAGCGATTTGACGAAAAATCTTGTAGTGAGATGTGCGACAACTGTAGAAATCCACGCGAGAAGGTTGAAGGCAAAAATGAAGTGAAACTGTTTCTGGATGCAGTTCAAATATTGAAGGAAACGCAGAAAGCCAAATACATTTGTGAGCTTTTAATTGGAAGAGAAACAGCAGAAATTAAATCCTACAAACACAATGAACTTGACGTATTTGCAGCCGGCGATGAACACGACTTCACATTCTGGAATGCCGTGTCAAGGCAGTGTTTGGTACAAGGATTGTTGGCGAAAGAAATTGAGACTTATGGAACGCTTAAACTGACGCATGACGGATTAAGTTTTCTTGACAAGCCAAAATCTTTCATGCTACTCAAAGAGCATGACTATTCCGCAGAAATAGATGAAGCTGCAATTGTAACTCAAAAAGGAGGTGGCGTTTCTGATGAGATATTATACAAAATGCTGCTTGATTTAAGAAAGGAAATCTCGAAGAAGAAGGATATTCCGCCTTTTGTAATTTTTCAGGAACCCAGTCTTCAGGATATGGCAATTCAATATCCCATAACAGACGAAGAGTTAGTGAACATACAAGGAGTTGGACAAGGAAAAGCTTCTCGTTATGGGGGTCCGTTTATCGACCTAATTTCTAATTATGTTGAAGAAAATGATATTGACCGACCTCAAGATTTTGTTGTAAAGTCTATTGTCAACAAATCCGGACTTAAAGTTCATATCATTCAGAATATTGATCGTAAAATGCCATTGGATGCAATAGCGTCCTCGCAAGGAAAGAAACTTCAAGAGGTCATCGCCGAAATTGAGGCTATAGTCAGTTCAGGTACCAAGATGAACATCGACTACTACATTAATGATGTGTTAGATGAAGATGACCAGCAAGAGATTTACGATTATTTTCTGGAGGCTGAATCTGATAGTTTGGAAGTGGCTCATGAAGAATTTGACGGAGATTTCGACGAGGAGCAACTGAGGCTGGTGCGTATCAAATTTATGAGCGAGATGGCGAATTAGGGGACACATTAATTTCTTGGGGACTAAGCAAAAAGTCTGTGCAAT
>CAZCAD010000091.1:0-6245 GCA_964496525.1 uncultured Flavobacteriales bacterium
GTCTGCATTAAAAGCTGCGATTGAAATTGGTGAGCAAATGCTCAAAGATGGAAAACGTGCGATAGAAGTTGTTGAAGCAGTTATAAAATACATGGAAGATTCGCCACTTTTTAATGCCGGAAAGGGAGCGGTTTTCAATCATGAGGGCAGACAAGAAATGGATGCTTGCATTATGGACGGAAAAGATTTGTCATGCGGAGCTGTTTCCGGAATAGCACATTTGAAAAATCCGATTGTAGGTGCGCGTTTGGTAAAAGACAGTACGCGACATGTATTTTTGAGCGGTGAAGGCGCGGAGAAGTTTTGTTTGGAAATGGGAGCAGAATACGCGGACTCTTCCTATTTTTTTGTACAACGAAGGTGGGATTACCTCCAAAAGGTTTTGGAAAAAGAAAAGAATAAAAAAGGAGACAATGATGGTGGAGCAGCCTATATGGATGAAGGAAGCCTGAAGTTTGGAACCGTGGGCTGCGTTGTGGTCGATTCTTACGGAGACCTGGCGGCTGCTACTTCTACGGGAGGATTAACAAATAAGAAGTTCGGTAGAATTGGGGACTCACCAATTGTAGGTGCGTGTAACTACGCAAATAACAGGAGTTGTGCTGTTTCATGTACCGGAACGGGAGAGTATTTTATACGAGGCACCATCGCCAGAGATATAGCTGCAATAATGGAATTTAAAGGTGTTTCATTGGAAGAAGCCGGAAAGATCACTCTCAAAAAATTGACAGAAATGAATGGAGATGGCGGGTTTATTGGTGTCGATCAGGCCGGAAATGTCATCATGTCATTTAATACCGAGGGCATGTATCGTGGATATAAGAAAAGCGAAATGAATACCGCAGAAATTAAAATTTATTCTGATTGACGTAGAAACAATGCGGAGGTTTTCAATCCTCCTCAATCAGCTGTTCAATTCGTTCAATTTGACTTTGTTTATTCACCTCACGCAACCGATTGGATGTGTCTGTATAAAAATGATGAGCCGATAAAAACTTGATTTGCAGCTTATTCCACTCATTTATGTCGGTCATAATTCCTTGCGCTTCCAATTCCTTGAAAAGTGCATTTGAAGTGGGAATAAAATCTGATCTCCCCAGGTAATCCAAGTCAGAATCACAAATAATTCGCTGTAGTAAAGTGTCCGGATTTGGTGGCATTTGAGTCGCCATGATGATATGGCAAATTTCGTCGATCTGAGCATCTGTATAACGATAATCCTTTAGCCATTCTCGTGCTATATCGCATCCATGCGCCTCATGACCCTTGCTCTCGATTGTATGTCCCGTATCATGAAAAAGAGCCGCGGTTTTTAAAAGCAATATCTGCTCATCAGAAACTCCCTCACCATAACCAATTAGCTCCGCTTGATTAACCACATCTATCGTATGACTGTAGTCATGATAATACAGTTCTTCAGAAAGATTTTTTTGAAGGAATTCGAGTACTTTTTCCTCCAGGTCATTAAACTCCTTTAGATGATATTTAAGAATAAATTCGTCATTCGGAATAATTCCCTCTTTTCGATCCTTAGAGTAAATGCGCTTGATTCTTTTGAGGCGATAAAGACTGAGGTTACCGCGATACTTGACCGGCAGTTCTCCCGAATATTCACACTGAAAATAACTCTTGACAATCTCATAAGTGTAATCTGACATATAGATCTGTCCTTCTTCACACATTGCAACAATCCTCGGAACAGTGTTTATTACTTCTCCGGTTAAAGCATAGCTTGACTTCTTGGATTTATGCCTACTCGCCTCTACCTGAGCATTACCCGAGTGAATGCCGATTCGCGTATTCCAAAAGGGTTTCGCATCCTCTTTATAATCCTTCCTTAATTTTTCGACATATTGATCGATTTCAATTGCTGCCAGGGCAACATCGATGGGATTTGTGTTTCTCTGTTCATCAATTCCACCTGCACAGACAAAATCATCCCCCATCCATTTTATACGCTGAAGCTTATGCTTCTCCGCGATCTCCTCGAATACGATATACATCTCATCGAGATAATCGTAGATTTTTGAGGAGTTGTCTGCGTCCTTGATCTCCTTGAAACCAACCAGTTCAACATAAAGAACCGTAATCCCTTTCTTTTTTTCGACGACTTTTCCGTCATTGGATTTCTTTTGCAGCTTCTCATTGTCAGCCTTTAGCTCCCTCAAACTTTCACTTAACTGCTCCTTCTTAAGGGTTAGTTCTTTGATCTGCTCGTTCAATCGCTGATTGGTCCTAAGCAGGTCGTCTATCTTTTGTTGGCTTTCACTTTCTATCATGCTTTCCCTATTCATTTTTCCTTTATTGAAATACTCAAAAATTTAAGTCAGGGTATTTGACCTTCTCCTGCAAATCAGAAACAATCAAATCGGCCTTGACCTCAATAGCAGCATCACTTTTCTTATCCCAGAATTTTACATAGAGATGAATGTTGAAAGTGGCATCTGCCTCCCCGATTGAAAAATAAGGAGCCAGACCGCTTTCGGTACTTGAAACAGGAACTCCTTCATTAGCCGAAGCTGCCAGGTCTTCGATTTCAAAAATAACTTTATCATCGGCATTTTTAATCCATATCTGTATTCCTGGAAAGACCATCTCGCCCTCAAGCGTAAATCCCTGCGGTCTGGCGAGAACCAGATTGTAAACATCTCCAATCTCTACCTGATTATTCAATACCACTTTGTTTTTAGTACTATTATAAAGGTAAAGTTCTGCATATTCGAGTCCGCTCTTGCTTATTTCAAAAACAGGATTGGGAAGCAAACGAAGTTTTGTAGTCGCGAATATTTTTTTCTGACTGCTCACATCGTGTATGCCGGTTGTCCAGCTTAATTTGTCAGCGCTGGAACAAAATAAGGGATCCTCTATTTGCATCGCCGTGTGAAATTCTACCGCCGAGGTATCGCTAACCTCATACCACTTCGCCGGATTCTGACCAAATGGTTCATAATAAAGCGTATCCCCGGTTTCGTCATTGAGCACTAAATGAGTGGTTTCGATGTTGACCTTACGATCTTTAATAATGAATCCCTCAATTTTTTGAAAGTTCATGCTGATAAGAGAACCATATAAGGCTTCCTGCTGATCCCGCAATCCATTAATCGACATATAAGCCTTTAGGCAACTTAATCCCTGGTTATCGACAAGTACGGCCGGTTCGTCACTTGGCGGATAAATGGGGGTGAATTCTTCTTCGGTCTCCTTTTCACCTCCACAAGAAAGAATTATGATTGCCAAAACGACTAAACACAAATATCGATTCTCTTTGAACTTTCCCATTATCGATTAGTAGAATTCAATTCATCCAAAGTTATTTCCTCTACAGTATAATCATCAGGGATTTCGATTTCCGAATTGATTATTGTTCGTGAGATAACGTTCGATACTGTCATTATTATTGTCAGAGACATCCCTGGAATCGATTCCATCACCTTCATCGGAAAGCCGGGCAAATTATCGGCGCCAAGAACGGGTAGAAATCCATCCCATCTCAAGACACGGTCATCAACTGTAATTTCATCTGAGGTCCAGACAATTCTGTCAATCACATCAGAGATTAGCTTAAATTTTCTACAATTGTATCTGTATATCTTGTCAATGACATCTTCTTCCTCATATACTGAACTCGATTTTTCTTCAATAGCCATTGCTGCATCTGTAATCTTCTGTGCAATTTTAGAGGTCGGTTTCATTAGATACGTTGTTAATCCCTTATTCTTTTTAAATAGTATCAAAGATTCATGATTTGCACCATTACCCCCTGTCGAGGTCAATTTTGCCCCTGATTCTGAAAAATAATAATCATAGGTGTCCGGCATAAAATCAGCATAAGTACTGGCGTCCTCACCAACTAAATTGACGCTGTAGGTTATTGTTCCTTCAAAATTTTCTCCTCCAAAAGAAATTGAGGCAGAGAATATGAGAAACATCGAAAGTGTGGAATTCATCAATTATCTTTTTACAGAGGTAATGTCCGGTTGGGAAATACAGCAAATTTAGAAAAATTGTCTGTTTCCAACCCGAACCGGGTATGGATAATTAACGAAAATATCGTTCGCTTATTCTAATAGATTGGAGCTCGGATAATGCTTTGCATTGGAACACCGTCTGGTGTTTCATAGTCGAAGAATAGCTGCAGAACCTTACCGGAAGATTTTTCAAGCAGATGAACGGCCTCATCACTGAGTTTTCCGCCTCGATAGATGGCTGCGCGGGGAGTCATATCATTCTCAAAGAATAAATATCCTCCTGTAATGATTAAGCCTTCGATTTTTTCACCGTTCACATCGACCATCTTCAGATCATGCTGACCTCTAAAGTCTGATTGCTGAATATGTTTTTTGAAGGAAATGTCTCCGATTTGAGGCTCGGCGATGATCACCGGAGCATCTTGAGAAAATGAAACAGAACAAATAAGCAGGCCTAATAGGGTAAGAGTTGATTTTATTGTTTTCATAACGAAATATTTAATGTGTATTTTTTTTGGCAATGTGTATTGATTATGTATCGCCAAAGCGTTGTGCTCTTATACCTATTAAACAGCTTAGAAATCGTTTACCCTACCCCCTGTTAACAATTAATAAGATTATCATGAATAATTTATATGAAAATGGAACTGAAATTGTAACTGAGGTTACGGATCTTCCTTGAAAATGGAACTGAAATTGTAACTGAGGTTACGGATCTTCCTTGAAAATTGAAAAGCATCCGCCTTCCGCGTGTCGCCAAAGCTTTAGCGCAGGCCCAAGGCGGACGGTTTCTCGATATAAAAGCCAGCGGAACTATTGGTGGTGGTGTGATCAATTTGCATTATGGAGTTATTACACCGCATGGCACTAATAATTGCGAATTTCACGCAGGTATTCTGGACTAATATCTAAGGAACAGATTCTTCTTTTTTAGTCACCGTCTTCCGGCATTTTTTCAATTATACCGACTTTAATGTGTTCCGCCTCTTTGGAATTAATATCGATCTCGTCAACCTTTATATCTTCATCTTCATTCAGCGTGTCTTCCACATAATATGTTGAGTCGGCCTCTACCATTCCTACTTCAATATGGTCCTCATAATCACCGATTATTCCCACCGGCAGTTCTTCTTCTTCAGCGGAGCCACAGCCAGTGAATAATGTAAAGCCAAAGACCATTAAACAAGCGTATAAAAACTTGGATCGAAAAACACTTGCACTTTGATTGTTCCAGATATGATAATTAGTATTCATCATATCCATCTGGCTCTGTTCTACCTTTGCACAAGTTCGAATCCCTGAACGCGACTTTAAAAACTCCTTGATCTCTTCAGGCGACTGATGAGTAAAATCAAAAACTTCAGTTGCACAGACTTCACAGACAGCTCCTTTTTCTGTCGGGGTCATCTCATTCCACCTTTCCGAACAAGGATTGGGCATTCGATATCGCTTTTTCATTGTCTTGTTTATAAATGAATCCACAAATTATTAAAATGGTCACCCAATCACAAATAATATGCATTGAAATCTTACAATTGTAAAGCGGCATCCATCTTGCAGATGAAAGTCAAAATAGTATTACCTTAAACCTCCGGAATCCGTATTATTACAACAAATTGAATTCCATCAGTCAAATATTGAAAAATCTTACCAATCTCGCACTCATAGTGTTATGCATGACCGGGGGAATATCTGCCAATGCCCAGGAGTTCGATATGAAGGCGGAGCTTAAGCGTTTGGCCCCACTTGATTCATTTCCGGACAATGCCGGATTCTATAATACCCAGGGGATAAAGTTCAATAAAGCAAGATTGCATAAAGGGCAATTAGATTCGGACCGCTATTACGCTCTCTATGATCTTAGTTTTCAATACCTCTTTGCCGGATATCCTGATAGCGCGATCATGATGTTGGATTCAATTCCGATTGAAATGTGGAATAAGGCTTACCCCTCAGATCCATGGAGATATGACAAGTATATGCTCCTGGCCCAGGCTTATTTAAGGGAGGGAGAACAAGTTAATTGTCAGAACAATCATAATGAGTTCTCTTGCATAATGCCATTGAGTGTGGAGGCTCAGCATAAGATTAAAAACGGATCTGAAGGAGCGATTGAATGGTACACAAAATCACTGGATCGAAAACCGGATAATTATGTTTCGAGATGGCTTTTAAATATTGCCTACATGACCCTTGGGCAATATCCTGACAGTGTTCCCGAAAAATATTTCATCGATTTCAACCACTATCCGCAATACGAAGACTTACCCTACTTTA
>CAZCAD010000091.1:6265-7024 GCA_964496525.1 uncultured Flavobacteriales bacterium
GAGTTAGGTGTGGATCTGCTGACTTTTTACGGGGCTTCAATTGTAGAGGACTTTAATAATGACGGGTTTTTAGACATTTTTACCACATCCACTGATTTGGAAACCAATGTTGTTTTGTATCTGAGCGATGGCAAAGGAGGGTATGATGATGCTACAGTTAAAGCTGATTTGGTAGGAATAACGGGTGGCTCTCATGCGACTCAGGCCGATTATAATAACGATGGATTTGTTGACATTTATATCATTCGAGGTGGGTGGCTTGGTGAACGTGTAGGCAGCAAACATCCGAATTCACTTTTACGGAATAATGGAGACGGCACATTTACTGATGTTACGCATGAAGTGGGATTATTGGGCTACTATGCGAGTCATACCGCATCTTGGGGAGACTTTAATAACGATGGCTGGCTGGATTTATTTGTAGGAAGTGAAACCGGATTATCACAGCTTTTTCAGAATAATAAGGGAATCTTTGAGGATGTTGCAGGGCAGACAGGTGTTTATATTAATGAATTAGTAAAAGGATCTTATTGGGGAGATTATAATAAAGATGGATTACAAGACTTATTTGTGTCGGTTTCCAGAGGGAGCAACTTTCTGATGAAGAATAACGGTCCTGACCCAAGCGGACAATACACCTTTATCAATGCTGCACCAATAGCCGGAGTTGTCAAGCCGGTAGTTAGTTTTCCATGCTTCTTTTTTGATTTTAATAATGACACCTACCTTGATCTTTTTGTAGCAAGTTATAATGGAAAT
>CAZCAD010000091.1:7069-9243 GCA_964496525.1 uncultured Flavobacteriales bacterium
ATATTGAATATTCGGCGCTCTTTATTAATAACAAGGATGGTACGTTTACAGACATTGCTGAAGCAGCCAATTTGCATCGCTCAATCGATGCGATGGGAATGAATTTCGGGGATGTCGATAATGATGGATGGTTAGACTTTTATGTGGGGACGGGATATCCGGCCTTTGAAGCACTCATGCCTAATCTCTTATTCAGGAACAATGAAGGCCAGGTGTTTCAGGAAGTCACGAATGCGGGTTTTGGACATTTGCAAAAAGGGCACGGAATTGGTTTTGGGGATTTGGATAATGACGGAGACCAGGATCTGTACGTTAGTCTTGGTGGTTTTATGTTGGCTGACAAATTCTGGAATATCTTATTGGAAAACCCTGGTAATGGAAATAATTGGATTACGCTGGATCTGGAAGGGGTCACTTCGAATAAATCAGCGATTGGAGCTGAAATTACCATAATCGCTGAAGGAAGTAAAGGGAGTCGAACGATACATCGGGTGGTTAGTCCGGGTGGAAGTTTTGGTTCTTCGAGTTTGCAGCAGGAAATTGGACTGGGAGATTGTAAGCTGATTAAATCCATCGAAATTAATTGGCCCGCCTCTCAAACTAAGCAACTGTTCAAAAAGGTTGAGATCAATAAAGTCTATAAAGTAATGGAAGACAGTAAAATATTAAAAGAGATCAGTCGCACAAAAATAAAACTTGGTACTGAATCCGGTGGAGGTCATCACCATCACCACGGTCATGGCCATCATCATCATTAAATTATGGAAAGAAGATATTTATTAATTGGAGCTTTGTTTTACCTGATTGCCTGCTCCGGCGACCAGCAAGAAGAAATTGAGGATAGGCCGGAGAATATGTCCGAATCTACCACTGAGGAGGTTTTAGAAATATTTGTCAATGATGAAGCCTATTACGTTGATAGCTTATATGCCCAGAAATACGATTTTTTTGGTCACCCTCTGTTTCAAATTGACCTTTACATCTCTGCTTCATACGGAAATGGAGACATGACCGTTTTGACCGTTAAATCAACCGCCATGGAAGGCGTAAACCTCTTCTTACCGATAGAAGGAGATACCAGCCAGGCCTCGATGATTTTTATGAGGGAAAGTTCTCAAGGAGATGAATATCCAAGCGAATTCTTCATGCCTAACCTTCAATTGGTAGAAAATGTTGGAGGCACAACGATCAGCAATTTAACTTCCGAAAGCTTTGATATAAAATTTGAAGGAACACTCTCAGATATTCGAGTGCTTGGCGAAGGAGTTGAAGCGCTTGATGATATTTCTGTCAATGGAATTATTTATGGAGTTTTCTACGTAGAAACGAAATTCACAACACCTGCACCTACTCCATAGGACTGTCTTCAGAATCATTAATAACGGCAAACATTGATCTGCTCAGTCTTTCAATTCCATTTAAGTCCTTGAACTTGATCGTCATTTCAATTAGCTTTCCACCCGAATTTGCCAACAACGCGATTGCCTCCGGACTCAGCTCTCCTCCTTTATTGACAGCTCCTCTTTCATCTGAATCCTTTACTCTTAATTCGCCTCCAAGAAAATCAAAGCCCTTAATGTCCTTATTCCGTCGGTTGACCATCCGCAATTGTGTCTGCCCAATGAATTCCGATTCAAAGATTTGCGTATCAATTCGAGCGTCACCTATACTGATATTATAATAAGGATCAGGAGTTTGTCCAAATAGGATGAATGGCGAGGTGCAACATATTAATCCAATTAATATTATTCTCTTAATCATACGTAATTCATAAGATACGAAAAAAGAAGGTTTAAAAAAAGTTCTTTTCAGAGAGTGTTACTACACAGCAAGCTAAAACATTGTTATCCATCCGTAGGCAGGATGTTATTTGTTTTGTTACTTGTAAACAAGGCTGCTGAACAGTAATAATATTTAATGCGTATCGGCGAGTTTACGGGTATGAATTAATACTAGGCAAAAGAAACTATAACAATTAAAAGCTCTTCCAAAAACCAAACCTGCCTTTGCCTTCAGGCAGGTCACCATTCCTCAAATTCCATCCTTATATGTTTTAAGTTCAATACAAATTTTATCCAATTTACTCCTTGCCTCCGTGCATCCTCAGTGGACTCTGCGGTTAAAAAAAGTGAGTTTCGTTTTATTACGGGGATTAGTTTTAACCACGGAGACAT
>CAZCAD010000092.1:0-9239 GCA_964496525.1 uncultured Flavobacteriales bacterium
ATTGCCAGACGCTGCAGCAACAATTAGTTGTCCATCACCGGACATATCAAATGCAGAAACAGCTCCAATCCCCATGTTATCTTTGTCTCCAGTCGAGGGATTGTATCTAAGTAATCCGGTGCTAGTACAATACCAAACCATGTCATTGACTGAGTCGCATCTTAATTGGTTAATATAAGTATAGCCCGTAGTACCGCTGATTAACTGAAATGTTCCGTCCGCTTGTTCCTGGTAGATTGAGCTTCCACTTTGAGTCCCTGATCCTTCGGTGGAAACGCCCCCTTCTCTTTGGTGGTTAGTGGCAACATATAGAAATCCACTAATCGGCTGACACATCGAGGAAATTCCAAGCTCTTCGGTAAAGGTCGAGACTTTATTCCATGTTCCGGCTCTGTTTGTTGACTCGAATAATCCACCTGAAACTGAACCGGCCCATACATGATTTACGTCATTACGGTCGATAACAATTGCTCTTGTTCGTCCACCAATATTATCAGGGCCTTTATCAAACCAAGCCAAGGTTGCCCGATCCTGAGTCATCAACTTAGTGTGTTCCCAGGCCCGATGCCAATCTTCGGAATCGAAATCACCTTTCATTCTGTACAATTCTTCCAAATACTCGTTTGCCGTAGAAGATTGATGCAATAGTGAAGTCCTTTCATGATAAGCACTGTCATCAGCTCCGACTGAGGAGCACATGAATACAGCTGCGACCGTAATAGTCCCAAGGCTTGCAAAAAGTAGTGATTTTTTCATAATCAATTGATTTTCAATAATTTATTTCATCATGAATGGGTGCTTATTGTCTCCTTTCAGTAGAAAATAAAATTGCCAATGTGTTTGGTTTTAAAACGTTTCTTCGTGTAAAAGTGTTTTACAGCGGCATAGTGCCGATAATATCAGCGACTAATATAGTAAGAACTTCTTAGAAATTATCCATGACTTTGTAACAAGATTGCGAGATTTTATACACGCCTAAGTGGACAAAATTCTAGAAAAGGTGCTTTTCGGCGTGATAGGATGAACGGACTAAGGGACCGCTTTCAACAAAACGAAATCCTTTGGTTAGTGCGTACTCTCTGTATTCATCGAACTTCTCAGGATGAATAAAGTTGGCAACAGGTAAGTGATTGGCCGTCGGTTGTAAATATTGACCCATGGTTAAGACATCGCAGCCCACCTTACTCAAATCGTCTATCGTTTCGAAAATTTCTTCTTCTGTCTCGCCCAATCCAAGCATGATTCCTGATTTCGTTTTCATTCCTGCTTTTTTCAGTCGCATAAGTACTTCCAGGCTACGGTCGTATTTTGCTTGAATTCGAACTTGTTTTGTCAATCGACGGACCGTTTCAAGATTGTGCGATATAATTTCAGGAGCAACATCAATGATTCTTTGCAAATTCTCCCATTTACCCGCAAAATCCGGGATCAGGGTCTCCATAGTCGTTTCAGGACTTTGGCGTCGAATAGCACGAATAGTCGCAGCCCATATTTCAGATCCACCATCTTCCATATCATCTCTATCGACTGATGTAATGACCGCATGTTTCACACTCATCAGTTTTACAGACTGTGCTACTTTGGCCGGCTCGAAAAGATCCGCCTCCAGGGGTTTACCGGTTGAAACGGCACAAAAACCACAAGAACGGGTACAGATATTCCCTAATATCATGAAGGTGGCGGTACCTTCACCCCAACATTCACCCATATTGGGACAGTTGCCGCTCTCGCAAATGGTGTGAAGATTATACTCATCAACCAGTGCACGAACTTTTTTATAGTTCTCACCTGTAGGTAATTTCACCCTTAACCAAGCCGGTTTTTTTATTCGAATGCCTTCCTTTACTTCAGCTTCCATGAATACGACCTAGATAATTAATTAATAGAGCTTTTGGCCCAAGTTGAACTGTAGATACAGTGCAGAATGCAGATTAAAATTGTCATTATCGTACATAAGAACAATTTCTTTTCCGGGAAAATAATCGAACATTATCCCGACCTCTCCGCCAGATATCCCGTTTCGTGCTCCTGAAAAATTAAAATCGATGCCCACCTTAGCGAAGCCTCCAAGACGCATACTTGCCTCATCAAGTCCTTTGAACCAGGATGAGCGAGAGGTAATGTTGTTGGAATTATGAATTACAGGATTATATTTTTCATCCTGGGGAGGCAGGTTGAACTTGTCAATTCGCAGATAAACAGGTTTTACCAGGGCAATTGATCCACCGAAACTCCATTTAGCTGAAATCTCAATCCCGTTTTCGCGGATCCCTTTAAACATAACAACCTTTCCACCATAATAGGGGCGAAAGCTCACCAGAGAGTGAAGTTTTCCAAAATAATAACCTTTCGAATTAGACAGTGCTCCAAATATTTTATACTCCTTCGGATGTCGAATATTGGTCAAAACGAAGCCAACTAAATGTTTGTATTTGTAGTTTTTCTGCCATCCGTAATCTGACCCAAATCCCCACCCATTTGTGTTAAAATGCAAACCCACTGAAAAATCCCTGCGCATCAGCGTTTTGGTGTCATCCGTCGCATGCTCTTGCGAAAAGCTGCCACCGGAGATCATAATAAGTAGTAATGTTATATACCTTCGCATTAACACAAATTTAGTAAAAATGGTCGTAGTGACCTCAGGAATATCCCGATTACAAAAAGTAAACGTCAGAAAATTCAAAGAATTATGATTTCAAAAAACTTTGATGTGGTTTATGAAGGCAATCTTCAGACCACTTTAACTCATATCGAATCCGGCTCAGTTATCAGCACCGATGCCCCTGTTGACAATAATGGAAAAGGGAGTCAATTTTCCCCAACTGATATGGTAGCCTCGGCTCTTTGTTCATGCATGCTGACGGTGGTCGGAATCTATTTTCAAAAGAAAGGTCGTGATCTTTCTCCTATTAACTGTGCTGTTCAAAAGGTTATGGAGATTAACCCCAGAAGAATTAGCAAGATTCACGTAGAATTCGATTTTGGCGCTAATCATTTTAGTGAGGATGAGCTTGAGACTATAAATCGCCTGACGATAAATTGCCCGGTTGCAAACAGTCTGTCAATTGACTTAGAGGTGATTACAAATTTATAAATCGCTGACCGCCAGATCATTGGTCTTTACTAATAGATCACTGTGTTTAAGGGCCGGAATTGCTGCCAGTGATGTCTTCTTGATAGGATTATAAAGCAAAGAATTCTCTTTTAGATTTTCGGGAATAAAATCATTCTGTTGATCATACGCCTCCAGTACCACCAAAAGAGCACTACAGATAAAGAGCATCTTGGTAAGCCCAAAGAACATTCCTGCGAACTTATTTACAGGGCCCAGCGCAACCATCTTGACCGCTTTTTCCAACAATTTTCCACCAAAATAGATCATGGCTCCAACTAATAAAAGTGTAATCGTGAAGGCAATTGCAGGAAGGTATTTGGAGGTAACGCCCAGATGGTCTCTAAGAATGCCTGACATATAATCGGAAAAGTGTATTCCAGCATAAATCCCTACCAATAATGCCAGTAAGGTAAACAACTCAATGATGAATCCTTTCTTGAATCCTCTCCAACCTCCAATAATCAAAGGAATAATAAGTAAAATATCCAGATAGTTCACCGATTCAAAAATAATTCGGAATTTTGGGCAAAATCAGTGATGTGCCTGTTTCTTTCCAACAGAAAAGTGTTTACAGGCTATATTATTTATTTCTTAACTGACCCTTAGCTTAGAAGAATGGATCATCAAATAGAGTTGAAATATCGGGAAGTCGTCACGGAATTAGAGAAAAAATTTGGAGCTGCCATGGATGTTGACAGTGTATTGCTCTTAATCGGAGTTCAGGAATTGGGTCAGGGTTATCGTGAGTTTTCCAAGGATGAAAAAGTGAATTTAATGCATATCGCGATTTGTACAATTCTTGAGCCCTGGGGAGTGTATAAATTTGAGAAAAATGACGATGACGGCTGGCCTCACTTTGAGAAGATCGGAAATATACCGGCAATTGATGATAAACAACAGGAGCACTTGATGAAAGAAGCGATCATTAATTATTTTACAGTAAATGGTTATCTAAAAAAGGATTCGAAGCCCTGACAGACACTATGATAAATTATCAGAAGGACGATTTATTTAAGCTGCATTAGTATACGAAAACAAAAGACTATCTTTGTCGGTCAAATTGGGTTTTTAAATGGAAATTTTAATCAAGGCAGGACAGCTCATTCTGAGTTTATCGATTTTGATCGTTCTCCATGAATTTGGTCATTACCTGCCTGCGCGTTGGTTCAAAACGCGTGTTGAAAAATTCTATTTATTCTTCGATTATAAATTTTCCCTTTTTAAGCGGAAAATTAAAGACACAGAGTGGGGTATTGGCTGGATTCCTTTAGGAGGATATGTGAAGATTTCAGGAATGATTGATGAGTCGATGGATACTGATCAGATGAAGCAGGAGCCGCAGCCGTGGGAATTTCGAACAAAACCGACATGGCAGCGCTTGATCATTATGTGCGGAGGAGTCATAGTAAATCTCATTGTCGGTATCATTATTTACATGCTGGTGCTATTCACCTGGGGTCAGGATTATATGACCAATGAGGATTTACCCAATGGTTTTGAAGTGCATGAGAGTTTTGAACAATATGGATTTCAAGATGGAGATCAGATTCTTGAAGTAGGAGGGGAAGTTCCGGATAATGTTTTGGATGTAAACATCATGCTCCTTTTACGAGATTACCGAGATGTGAAAGTTCGGCACCTTGATGGTTCGGAGCAGGAAATTACCCTTCCGGAAGACATTGATTATAAGATGTTTCAGGATGATGCAATGCCTGCATTTCGGCCAAGATTTTATACAGTTGTTGATTCCGTTATTCCCAATACCGGTGCAGCTAAAGGAGGACTTGAGAAAGGCGATAGTTTAATATCCGTTAATGGAGATACGGTAGAATTCTTTGATTTATTCAAGGATAAATTAACCGAGAGTAAGGATCAGGAAATACAAATAGGCTTGTTTCGCGACGGAATCAAACTTGAAAAAATGGTTAGCGTTGATACAAACGGTACGATAGGATTTGCATCTAAGCCATGGCAGAAGCAGTATGACTTTCAGCATCGCGATTACTCTTTTGGAGAAAGTATACCCGGCGGTTTAAGTCTGGGGATGACGACGCTGTCAGATTACGTCACGCAGTTAAAATTCCTGTTCACAAAAAAAGGGGCCTCCAGCATAGGAGGATTTGGGGCTTTTGGAAGTTTATTTTCTCCGACCTGGGACTGGCATCGCTTTTGGATGATGACCGCCTTCATTTCAATTATGCTGGCTTTTATGAATTTCTTACCAATACCTGCACTTGACGGAGGTCATATCATGTTTTTGTTATACGAAATGGTGACCGGAAGAAAACCTGGCGACAAATTCATGCAGTATGCCCAAATGACCGGAATAATCTTACTATTGGGATTATTGCTCTATGCCAATGGTAACGATATTTACAAAGCAATTACCGGCAATTAATTTTCACCCCGGATTAGCTGAACTGTTCCCTGTCCCTTAAACGGCTCTCCATTTTCGGCTTCACCTGTATAGGTATAGAAATAAACCCCATCTCTGGATTCGGAACCACTTTTGTCAAGTCCGTCCCAGCCCTTGTAGATGTCATCGATAATTGCCATGGTATAGCCCCAACGATTGACGATGATACAATTGAAAGTCTTAACTCCTTTTTGTAGAAACTCGAATGTAAATACATCATTAACTCCGTCTCCATTAGGTGTGAAAATGTTAGGAGGCGTGAGTTCAAGTGGATCAAAAACCGTAATCAAATGGCAAATGCTGTCGTTGCAACCATTCTTATTTTGAATTTTCAAACATACCTCATACAAACCGCCTTCGGTGTAGCAAGTGTCAAAAGAACTAAAGAAATCGTCGTCCTGGTATAATTGCCAAGGATCGTCCGGATAATCAAGGCTTAACCAGAAAGACGTATCGGCAATTGGATTTAATGGGTTCGCGAAATATTCTGAAACGTTCGTTACCGTGATGCAGACTTCTGCTGTCCCTTCGAGATCACCGTTCAATTGGAGTGAGGCTACATCAAGAATCGCTGTAGGATTAACAGAGTCAAGTGATACTACTTGCGTTAAAATACATCCGTTTCCGTCAGTCACGGTTATTTCATAATTACCCGGATTTAAGCCGCCCCAGGTTGAGGGAATAAAGGTATCTCCAGTTTGCAGATTTTCCCAGAGATAGGTGTAGTCAGGCGTACCACCTGTGGCCGCTGCATAAACCTGGCCATTACCAATCTGAAAATTATAGAGACGACAGTAAGCAGGTTCATAGCCTATCTCTGAAAATTCGAGAATAGGGGGTTCGTTTATCCAAAAATCAATTGACTGGGCACATCCATTTTCGTCAGTAATGTCAAGGGTATATTGTCCCGCAATTAATAAAGTGTCAGAATCTTCACCAATTCCACCGGGCGGCCCCGTTGACCAATCGTAAGAAATCATGTTGTAAGTTCCTTGCCAACCAACTATTGTATCGACGATTACCCATCCGGTCGCATCCCCATTACAAAGTACGTGAGTTATATCCAAATTGATGTCTATGGAATCAGGCTCGGTAAGTGTGATTGTCATAGTGCCTGTACAACCGTTCAAGTCTGTCACGGTGACGGTATAGGTCCCGTCGCCCAGAAGGTTAAATGTTCCACCCGGCACACCGTTTGGCGGATCCCAAACATAATCGTAGGGCGGATCACCGTTCAGGGTTTCTACCGTTATTGAACCATCGGTAAAGCCATAGCAAGTCGGATTATTGGAACTCACCAGGTTCAAGTTGAGGCCGGTACCGGTACCAATGGTAATTGTTCCCGTATAGTCACAGCCCATCGCGTCAGTCACCGTAATTGAGTATGTTCCCGCACACAGACCTGTAAAATCTCCGGTCGTATTCGTTTCGGTTCCAATATCATAATTATATGGAGCGCTACCGGATGTAGGAGTGAGGGTTATCGTTCCGTCACAAGCCCCGGGACAAGCCACATTCGTAAATGCTTCTGTTACACCGATGGTCGTTCCGCCATTAATTACCAAAGATGAATCGATAAGAACAATTGTATCACCTGAACTATTTAGCCAAGTCCCGGTTGCCACATACCAGCCGGTACAAAGACCTGTAATCGTGAAGCTTGAAGATCCACCAGGGCTCCAAACCAGATTATCAAAAAATAATCCGGGGCAGCCGGCAGTATCAACGGTCGCTGTTCCATTGCATCCAGCGCAGACCGCAGCTGTCGCACTCATAATCAAATCAGCGCTGGAGGCAGAAATATCAACTTCTGTAATGAAAGTTTCTCCGCATGCATACATTTTCGTTCCGTTGATTCGAACGTCAATAACCGTGCTATCCATGGCGTATCCTCCTGCGAAAAACAAACTGTCACCATTAAATACCAATACGCTATCGTCCGTTCCGATATAGACATTGCCGCAGAAATCTGTGGCTATTCCTGACGTAAACATCGCTACAGTATCAATTATTACACTGTCAATCATTACCGACGTTGCTTTATCATATTGTTTCAATTTAGCACCGTCAAAAGTGAACAGGTAATTGGCATTTACGGCAATACCTTGATAACAATTTGGTTCGTTAAAGACTCCTCCGTATGAAGAGTAATTACCATTTTGGACTTCTGAAAATGGCTGAAAGGTTTGAATTGTAGTTGGAGAAGTGAATAGGGGAAGTTCAGATGTAACAATAGAATTTCCATATCCGGCATAGATATCTCCCGTTCCGGCGGCAAGAGCATATAGCATGGTATCATTTGGATCAATCTCCATCCAAACTATATCCTCGACCGTAGAACCGCCAGGCGGTAATACTTCAATTTCAACTTCAGTTGCGAAGTCGGGAGTCAAAGCACCTATATAAAAACCTCCGAAGAACGCACCACCTTTACCGAGGATAATTTGATCATTGAATTCGTCATATTCGCAACGCCAAATTTCGTTAGCCATTCCGCCGACCGAGGTATAAGCGTCGACCTCAATTCCGGCTGCAGATAGCTTTTTGACCGTGCTTGAAAATCCGGGGACAAAAATGACCTCTTCGGTTCCATGACGCGTTACGAAATCCGAATGCCAGAGCGGGGCCAGTGCATCAATGTATACCCAAATCAATCCCCCGGTATTGTCGAATTTTGCAATTTCACGGCCCTTTTCGCCCATTGCGTATACATTTCCGGCATAATCCCAATCGCACTTATAATAATCCTCGCCTGTTGTAAAGGGAGAAATGACCACAGTCCAGGGATCAATCACCAGCGTTTGTGTGGCATCGTAATCATCTATCTTAAATTCAATAATGTTATCGCTCAGATCATAATTCACATTCAATAACCTTGCTGTATGGGGCTCATAGGAATCAGGAATACTTTCAGAGAATGCGTAATACTCATTGGCCATATTTAATTTCCCTTCTGTGATCACCATGTTTGCATCGGCCGGGTATCTCATTTTAATAGCTGCAGGATCTGCTCCCGGATGAAGAATAAAATTGTACTTGATGCCGTCGTTCCCTTTGAGATCAAAAAGTATATCGATATAAGGATAGATGTTTTTGTACCTAATCATTTCATAAGTGTTACAGACTATAGTATTATTTACAGTCGTTCCATAATTGAACGTATAATCTTTCTTACCCTCGGGAACAATTTCAACCCCATCCGAAGCATCTAAAAATTGAACGGTCCATTCGTACTTAGCTCTCGGTGCGACTTCTTCTCCATGTTCGATTTTTCTATGTCTGATTTTTTCTTCTTCCAGTGAATAACGCTCAAAATACGCTGCCGAGTAAGCATTTTTTGTAAAGTAAAAATCTACTTCACCAATCTTAGCCGTGAAGAGAATTTCTTCATCGAACTGACCTTGATTTTCAGCAAATATCTGCGGATGCGCATCTTTAACAGTCCAGTTCACTTGTGAAAATGCAGAAATGCTAACTAAGAGGCAAAGGGTTATGAGAAAAGAATTCTTCATAGATTCAATTATATACTAATGAATAACGGATAATTTGCCGACATCTTACAAGGTAAGAAGGGAATTAATTATCGTCAACTAAAAAATAAACGACTGAGAAGACCCAATAGCTGCACTCAAAGAAGATAATTTGAAGAATAAACTCTAGCCGGGATTTTTCATTTGGATAATAATGAATTCTGTACGACGATTGGCC
>CAZCAD010000093.1:0-2114 GCA_964496525.1 uncultured Flavobacteriales bacterium
CTAGATGTTTTTGATACCATTCATCAGCTAAATCCTCAAGATCAGGGTTTTGCTGTTTTATCAAGTTCCATTTCCATTCTCTGTGCCAATTCTTCAATTGTTTTTCGCGCTGAATTGCGTAACCTATGCCTTCGAACTTCTCAACGTACATGAGTTCATCTAAATTGTACTTCGAGGCAAAACCTTTTGTTTTCCGTGATTTATGCTCCACCATTCTCCTGTGAATATCATTTGTAACACCAATGTATAAGGTAGTTTTTCGAGAATTGGAAAGTATGTAAACGTATCCGTCCTTCATAAATTTTTGGGTAATTGGCAAATATAAAACTTTTGGGTTGCGACAATGAGATCCTGAAACGAGTTCAGGATGACGGTTCCTTTTTGTGAGCTAGATAATTTTGTGAAAAATCCAAATTTTCCCGGCCGGGATAGAAGCGGCATCCTTTTTGCAAAGAATTTGCGAAAAGATATAGCGGATAGCCCGAATTGCCGGCCAAAAAATGGTCATTAGTGCTTTAGGGTTATCAACAACTAACTAACAGGAGTTATCAACAAATGTTGATAAGTATAGATCCTCCCAAAGTCCTGTTTTTAGTCTGAAAGCCTTATTTTCATGCTCCATTTTAAAATTTATACCTGTGAAGAAATTATTACTTTCTGCGGTCGGTTGCACTGTCGGATTATTGACTTTTGCGCAGCCCGATGAACTCACTCCCGAGGAACAAGCATATCGGGATTCCATTGCAAACCTAAATGAAGTAAATGCAGCCATTGAAAAATCGCAAAGTGCGTACAATGCCGGTATTGAATTATTCAAACAAGAAAAGTTTAGTGGTGCAATTAATAAGTTCTCTGAATCAATTTCTGCCGACCCAAAGTTTACTCCGGCTTATTACAATAAAGCAATGGCGGAGAATCGAGCCGAACGATATGCAGACGCAATTAAAACCCTGGATGTATTGCTTAAAATGAAACCGGGCTATTCGAAAGCTTATTTTCAACGAGCTCGGGCATATCAGGGATTGAACGACTTTTTGACCTCAGAAAAGGATTATCAAAAAGCCATTGAAATGGATCCGGCAAATCCAAAAGCCTATTACAATTTTGGGACACTGAAATTCTTGCAGAAGGACTATGACGCTGCGATAGTGCAATTCTCGAAAGTAATTGAGTTGGATGCTGATCATGCTTACGCCTATAACGACCGCGGTTCTTGCTATAGAATGCTGGAAAAGTATCCTCAGGCCGTTAAGGATTACGAAGAGGCTGCCAGACACAATCCCAACCTTGCATTTGTGTTGAACAACATTGGATCGACTCATACAAGGATGGAGAACTTTGATCCGGCCCTGAAGGCATTTAATCGAGCGTTAGCAGTGGATCCTAAATTTTATTTGGCCTATAACAACCGAGGCGTGACACACAAAATCATGAAGCGATACGATGATGCCATTCGTGATTTCACGAAATGTATCGAGATCCATGCGAGCTATGCTCCTGCCTATGCCAATCGTGCAGGAATTTACTTTAAGCAAGGCAAATTTGAGGAAGCCAGGAAGGATGCCGATAAATGCATTCAGCTGGATCCGAAAAATGCAGTGGGTTATGTGAACCGTGGAATGGCAAGAGAAATGCTCCGTGATTTGGATGGAGCCTGTCAGGATTGGAAAAAAGCCAGAGAACTGGGATCGGAAAAAGGAAAAGTTTATCAATCAGGAAATTGTTCCTACTAATCTCCAAAAAATAAGAGAAATGTTAAAGCACACACTAATATTTATTCTGGCTTTTGGTTATACATCTTATGGGCAGGACGTTGAATTCAAATCAGCCAACTTTAAAGATGATAAGGAAGGTTTTAAAAAAGCGAAAGAAAATCTGGATTTAGGGACAGATCAATACGAATTGGGAAATGCGGAAGTATTTCAAGTTCGTGATCCATAATTATACTATTGGAAGGCCCTTGAGCATTTTCAGATGGCCTATGACTTTAATCCCAACTCATCAGAACTTAACTTTAAAATGGGAGTTTGCTATGCACATTCATCTTACAAAGAGAAGTGCGTTGCCCTTTTCAAAAAAGCGTATGAGCTGAATCCGGAAGTTGATCCATTCAT
>CAZCAD010000093.1:2124-8968 GCA_964496525.1 uncultured Flavobacteriales bacterium
CTGGTGAGCCTGAATTTCCTGAAACAATATCGCATGAACTATTATCGTGGATTGGCTTATCAACTGGAAGGGGACTTCAGAAGAGCAGGAGAATTTTATGTGAAGTTTGAAGCAGAATACAGAAAAGCAGATCGGTTCGCAAAATTTGTAAAGCAACGAAAAAAGGAATGTGCAGCAGGGAAAGCTCTTATGGGCTCTCCTGTGAGAGCTTGGGTTGATCATGTGCCTGACCTTTCTACTGAACATGACGAATATGCACCAACCGTTACAATGGACGGAGAAGAGATTCTATTCACTTCAAATCGACCAAATGGTCATACACCAACGCCGTGGGTATGTACGACGATGACATTTACTCATCTACACTTTATGAAGGAAAGTGGAATACACCTAAGCCGGCGAAAGGTAAACTGAACACCGAGGCCGATGATATCTGTAGTAATTATTCTTATAACGGAACAAAAATGTTGATGAGTAAGATAACCGGAACAGGTGAAACAGCTCACTTTGACATTTATGAATCATTCTTGTACGGAGATAGCTGGAGTGAGCCCGTTAGCTTCTCCAGAAATATCAACCTGAAGTCGAATGACATTTATGCGTCCTACAATCATAACGATGCACTGATTTATTACGCCAAAGACAAGAAGGATGGTTTAAACGGATATGACATAATGGTCTCGGGAGCAAAAGTAAAGAGGAACCGAGATTATGGATTTCCGACACGAGAAATGAATGTAAGCTCGCAGTTCAATGACGGACCGATTTATTTGCACCCGGATGGGAAGCGCATGTACATTGCATCTGAAGGATTTAACTCCATGGGAGGTTTTGACATTTTCATTTCGTACAAGCAACAAGGTGGCGGTTGGTCAAAACCGGAAAATATGGGATCTCCGATCAATACTCCTTACGACGATTTCTTTTTTGCCGCAACTGCAAATGGTAAGTTTGCCTACATTTCTTCAGACCGCCCCGGGGGCAAGGGAGGATATGACATTTACAAAGTCATTTTCTGGGGTCCTGAAAAAGAACCGGCATATACGGTTGAAGACTATTTATTAGCCTCAATTGCAAAGCCGTTAAACGACCCTATTTCGGAAGCTATTCAGGTGACTGAAACAGTAAGCCTGACTGTGTTTAAAGGAAAAACAATTGATGCTTTAACAAAGAAGGCTGTTGAAGCTACAATCGAAATTACTGATAACAAAACCGGCTCAATCATTGAGACCTTTAAGACCAACAGTGCTACGGGAAAATTCCTTCTTTCTCTTCAGTCCGGAGGGAATTATGGAATTGCGGTAAAAGCTGACGGTTATCTATTCCACTCTGAGAATTTTGATATTCCATCGGGGAGCGCATATAACTTAGTAAACAAAACCATTGAGTTGAAAAACATTAGGATTGGTTCTAAAATTGCACTTCGAAATGTCTTTTTCGACACAGGAAAATCGGGTATACGACCGGAATCTAATTCGGAACTCAATCGTTTGGTTAAGCTTATGAAGGATGTGCCCGGTTTGAAAATTGAACTTTCGGGTCATACTGATAACACGGGGTCTGCAAGCATGAACATGACTCTCTCGCAAAGTCGGGCCGAGGCAGTTGTCGCCTATTTAGCAAGAAACGGGATTGTAAAAACCAGAATGACCGGAGTCGGATACGGTCCCAATCGACCGGTCGATACGAATGATACCAGCGACGGACGGCAGAACAATCGTCGAACTGAATTTGAAATTACCGGAAATTAAGTTAGACCGCTCTGCACCTTAGGCGGATCAATAATAGATTTGGCTGAGGTAAATGAACAGTGCTAGGTTCTTGGTTCTTAGTTATTGGTTATTGGTTGGGACACAGTTGGAATTCTTATTTGATTATTTGCAAACTCTGAAAAGTAATACTTACTTTGTCCCATGCCATCCCTAGATAAAGCCTTACGGGAAAAAAAGTCGAATCTTTTTGAATTTGGTGAACTCACGAAAAGGGTATTACATTATCTTCCCAATGTTCTTTCCGACTACAACGAAAAGAGAGGCTACCGAATCTATTCATCAGAATTAGCGGGAACCACAAAATTTGTGAGACCAATAAACACTTCTTTGTTTTGTTTCGATCCAGATCAATTTACATCTAATCTATCAGAGCTGGGTAAAACTCTCCGAAAAATTAAGCAAAGAAAATTATCGTTTTCGGATTCGGAAAAGGAAAATATAGATAAAACCTTATACACTATTCAACAATCAATTGGGGCAGGGTTTGACTTATTGGTTAGTGGGAATGCTGCTAGAAAGCATGTAGGAAACAGATTTGAAGAATTAGTCAGAGCTATCTTCTCGGAAATTGGAATTGCTAATAAGCGAACTGTTTTACAAATACCTTATGATACAGGTACAGGACAAAAGATTTATTCATGCGAAAATGATTTGATCCTGTCACCTTACAGGGAAGTGAAATCATCATCTACCACTTTAGATGAGAAAGAAATTGTGGTTTCGGTCAAAACAACATCAAAGGATCGAATGGGGAAAATGTTCATTGACAAAATATTGCTTGAACGTTTTGTCGGACATGAGCAAAAAGTTATTGGAATATTTCTCAATGATGTCCAACGAAAAAAAACTGATAATATTAGTTTCACGCTTGTATCAAATCTGTTCATGGTTTACACAAAGTTTTTAACCAAACTAGAAGGAGTGTACTACATAGACCCACCTCCCAATGCTAATAAAACTCCTTTCAATGAACACATGAAACCATTTTCTCAATTAATCACTAACGACATTTTCAAACTTTTATCCTCGTAGTTTTTTCCGTCTTTTTGTTGAATCCTTCTCATCCTTTGCTTGCCTAATTCTTATCAAGTGCTTTGAGTCAGACAACCTCTTTTGAATAACAGAACAATAGTCCTCATTTAGCTCTGTCCCGATCCAATTCCTTTCATATGCCTCAGCTACTGCAAAAGTTGAACCCGATCCACCGAATGGATCTAGAACCAGATCTCCCTTATTTGATGAAGACAATATTATTTTTCTCAACAACTCTACCGGTTTCTGAGTTTCATGCGTATATCTCTCCCAGGATCCATTTGACAGGGTAGGGATTTCCAATACGTCTTTTGGTTTTGCCCCAAGTTCATTAGGCTCCCAAACATAGTCACTTTTTATTCCATTCCCATATTGAGAAGTCTCTGCCTGGGTTCTTTTAGGATATTTCAAAGTGTGCTCGTTATACGGGATTCTGACTTGATCTATATTGAAAACGAACTCTTTGCTTTTTCTGAAATGAAGGATACTCTCATGCGACCGGCCCCAATCGTTTCCTAAATTTGCCTTATTTCGATAAAACCATACAAGCCATTTACAACCTTTGAACAAATGAGATGCCGACCATTTAATATCCGCCAAAATTTCCGAAAATCCGCAGACATAAAGTGAACCGGTACTCTTTAAAACACGATGGGCTTCATTTATCCACTCCATACTCCAATCAACATACGCTTTTTGAGAAGAAAACGTATCCCACTGCGCCTTTTTTATGTTATAAGGAGGATCCGCGAAAATTAAATCTATCGAGCCGGTATCCAGTGATCTTAAAAAATCAACTGCATCGGCTTTATACAATTTCCCCTTAGCAGTTTCAAAATATGGAACGAAATTTTTCGTTTCATTTGACTTTTTCTTATACTCAAGTTCCAGTTGCATTTCCTCAACAAAAGAGACCAATTGAGCCTCCTGATATACCCGGTAGTTGTTAATCGGATGTCTGGAACTCGGAAATTTGCCGGACTTATCCCATCTCCTTAGAGTTTCAGAGTTAATATTCAACAATTGGGCCGCCTGACTGATAGTTAGATACTTTTCCATTTTTTAATATAAGATTATACAACCTTACGCAACTATACACAACAATTATACAAAATAATCTGAATAAAAAAAAGAAAACAGTGTCCAATACGTAAGTAAAATCCAACGTATTGTACATACGGTCAGCATAAAAATACATATTTTACGACTCAAACGTTTCATGTTCTAAATTAACCTATAGTTCAACAAAATTCCTATATTTAGCACCCTCATTATTAAGCCCTAATCTATGGATGATATTCTTCAACAATACAAAGATTACTACCGCGTTCGTGCAGAGCGATTCGCCGATAATCCCAAATACACAAACTCCTATACGGCGGAATCAAATCTGTCGGGAGCAATGCAATCTTGCAACGAGTTGATCGAGTTCAAGGATAAGATTGGAAACCTCAACGAATTGTGTGCAAATGCCTTAATCAAGGATGAGTATTTAATTGAGCAAGATTTTTATAATAAGCATAAAGAGGAGGTCCGTGTATTAGCGGCCAAACGAATTTTAGAAAAAATCGATTCCTGCGAAGATGTTAATGCGGTCATTACATTGGTGCTTGACGTTACGAATAAGAACAGCGTCGAAATATCCATGGACGAATATCATCGTGAATTTCAGGGTGACTGGAAACAAATGGATGATATTGAAATTTTTGAAAATGCGGTTGTACCGTCCAAGTATCAGTCAAAAATGAAGGAAACGGCTGATGATATTAAAAAGCGATTAGTAGAATCCATTCAGGGTTTAGAAGAAGAGGCTCATAAATTTCAACCGGATTGGAAATATAAGCCCGATCTGAATACGGAGCATCGTCACCGCAGGCTCATTCCGTACACGGACGAGCATTTGAATGAACAATTAGCCAAGTATAAATCTGTTATAAACCGATAAGCCATGCCGATAGATGAATTTATGCTAACACCAATGATCAGTCCTTACGAGACTATGGTGAAGGACGTTGATGACAAAGGATTAACCGGATCAGATGTTGACGATTTGAAAAAAGCATACCAGCGATTGTTGGATTTAGGACAAGAACATTCTGACATAGCCACCTTCACTGGCGCCTGCATGCAGGAGAACTTATATACTCTTTTAAGTGACTCTTATTCCAGAGCGCTCAGTCAGGAGGTTGCTGAAGCTAAAGAAGGAGCCGTGGAAAATTACGATGATGCTGCCTTACTAAAGTCCTCCGTCGACGGGCTCAAAGCAGCAATCAAGCAAATGTTAGAGCAAAAAGAAGCGGCACTTATTGAAGCAGCGAAGGATCCGAAAGCCAATTTAAAGGCAGAATCTGAATTCGCTGCTCGATTTGCCAAAGAACAAGGCATTGGAGGACTGGATGCAGATACAATTGAAGCTGCTCAAAGCAAAGAAATTGATGAGAACTTAGCAGAAAAACCGGCTGCTTATGACAGCACCGCAGAAGTAGAAGCGCTGGACATTAGTGGTGATCTTATTCCGGGTATAGAAGCTTTAATTGCCCTAGGTGAGCAGGAAGGAATGACATTACCAAACTTTTTAAGAATTCAGATTGAAAAGGGATTGGATAAAGCAATGGAAGGTGGAGTAGCCACCCGAGGCGGAATCGAATATTCCATCGGTTGGTCAAAAGGCTCATCAATTAGTCCACATCATATCGCTGAAAAAGAAGAAGAGTTAAGCGTCTTTGATGAAATCGCGACTAATCAGAAATTCGGTGTTCCCAATTGGACAGAGCTTAAATGGGCAACCAACGATGTGGTCTACAAGTATACCATGGACAAGGCAATCTGGGACCAAATAACAAGACGTTGGGATACGCTTCTGGATGAATTGAGCTTTTGGGCAACAGCTCATTGTGATTATGCGCCATTTATATATCCTTGGAAATTGTACCCTGACTCTGAAAAACCCAGAATCATTCTTCAGGACAAGGATACGACTCCGGGCTTATTTAAAGAAAGAGAACGTTTGCTCGAAAAGTACTTCGGTATTAAGTTCACGGAGATTTTTGAGCATCCAACTTTCAAATGGGCCATTCAAAAAAATACACTTGGCTTTTCCGAAGAATATGTTGAATTTCTGAAAACCAGAGTTTATCCCGCCTGTATTCCGTGTGAACATCTTCCTGAGGATATAGTTGCCGAACAAGAAGCGCTTTATAAGGACAAGAAAGAGATCAATCCGCATCGCCATTGGCCCGGTCTAAGAATTGAGAAATACTATGACCTGAAGTTTGGTGATGGAAGATATCTTTCTAAGTTCGGAAAGATTGAGTCGCCTGACAGCAATGCAGCGCCTTGGACCGGTGAGGAGGAGGTTTAGGAGAAGATCGCCGCTCATAGATATTAGATAGAGCATAGATTGAAAACCGTCTATGCTCTATTCTCTAAAATCTATGCTCTTATTTGTTATTCTCAATCACGTAATCCAAAACCTTGCGCATCAAATGCACCCGATCTTTCCCTCTTACATTATGCGGATGCATTGGGTAGGGAAAGAAATCCATTTGAACATCGGCATCGACGAATGCTTTCACCAAAGCCAGATTGTGTTGCATGACAACCACGTCGTCCACCGTACCGTGAATTAACAATAGATCTCCTTTCAGGTTCTCAACGTAATTGCTTAGCCTATTGTCATTATAACCGTCCTCGTTTTGTTGAGGCGTGTCCATATATCGTTCACCGTACATCACTTCGTAATAGGACCAGTCGGTCACGGGTCCACCGGCAACACCTACATTAAAAATGCCTGCTTGCCTCAGCATCAAAGAAGTTGTCATAAATCCGCCGTAACTCCATCCATGAACAGCCAAACGATCGCCGTCAACGTAGGCAAGAGATTTCAAATATTCAACCCCCTTTAGCTGATCATCCATTTCATATTTACCAAGCCGACGATGAATACAACTCTCAAATTCAAACCCACGATTACCGGAACCTCGGCCATCGATGGTGTAGACCAAATATCCTTGTTCAGCCATCCAATACATCCAAAGACT
>CAZCAD010000093.1:8978-9200 GCA_964496525.1 uncultured Flavobacteriales bacterium
AATCAGTTACCATCTGCGCATGTGGTCCTCCATAAACGTAAACCAGTACCGGATACTTTTTGGATTTATCAAAGTCGCTGGGTTTAATTAAACGGTGATACAGAGTCGTCTTTCCATCTCCGGCTACAATTGTTCCTTGTTCGCAACTGCTCATTGTTATTCCTTCATAAGGATTATCAGCCTCACGAATTTCGCGTAATTTCTTCCCTTTTTTAGTGGTTC
>CAZCAD010000094.1:0-9190 GCA_964496525.1 uncultured Flavobacteriales bacterium
ATTGTCTATCTTATTTAACATTGTACCCTCGATAGACATTCAGGGCACACAACTGTGCCCAACAAGTCAGTAAATTTCAGTTTGCTGCGCAAACCGCCGGAAAAACCTAAATTTACTGTAACGTTGTTACACAATCCCCTTCATTCAACGAGTTGCTAAAAGCGTTAGTCGGAATTGACCAGACGCAGGGGTTTTCGTATATTTGAATTATGATTGAAATTATTAAGGAGAGACTAGATGAAGTAAAATCACTCTGCGCGGAGCACCACGTGAAAGAGTTATATCTATTTGGGTCTTCAGCGAATGGAAATTTCGATCAAAAGACGAGCGACCTTGACCTTGTCGTGAATTTTACCGAAGAGGTTTCTCCGGAAGACTTCGCCGAAAATTACTTCTCGCTGCTCGAAGGACTCGAGAGGCTGTTTGAGCGTAAAGTTGACCTTCTCTCCTATCGCGCTCTTAAGAACGAAGTAATTATTCAGCAGATCGAGCAGACCAAAATTCCGCTCTATGCAGCGTGATCGGTTATTCAAGTACATCCTGGACATTGAAGCAGTAATTAAAGAAATTGAGCAGGTTCAGATTGAATGTGGAAATAATTTCAACTCCTTCGAAGAAAATTTCATGGCTGTGAGAACGGTCGAGCGTAATTTGCAAATTATTGGTGAGGCCGTGAAGAAAATGCTCGAAATCAGACCTGATCTAAATTTTACGAACGTGAAGAATATTGTCAGACTGAGGGATTTGCTCGCTCACCAATACGACATTGTGGATCCAGCCATTCTCTGGGGAATAATTCAAAAGGACATCCCAACTCTGAAAGAAGAGCTTGGGAATATGAGGAATTAAAAACTACCCCTATCAACTAAGCTCCAATGAGCCGCAGTAAGGCTGTCGGGTCAGTTGAGCTTGATGTTGCACTCAGTCTTTAAAATTCTTTAGCCAGACCACCACAGCCATCACTTAATTTTTAATGCATAGCTTTAAGCAAATGAGCTAAAGCGCAATGCTTCTAAACCGGGCACAAACGCTCTTTAGGTTCTGAGTAAAAAAACTCGTATTTCAAACATATGAGTCAAACCTTGGGATGCTATTCTAAATTAAAGAAATGACAAAGCGCCTTTATCTGATTGGAATAGTAATAATTGTACTATTGGTAGGTCAATGTATCCTCAGTGTTCTAATTGGTCCATCCAGACCTCTCACCTTTTCACTCGAAATAATTCAGATACTGGGAATCACAATGATTCTTACATTGATCCTGAATGCGCTGGTTGCCATGAAATACTATTCTGAAAAGAAATTGTGGCTACCATTTGTTGGTTCTATATTAGTGGGGATTTCATATCCGGTCCTGTCAGCTCAGAGGTTTTTCGCAACTTCAATTGATTTGGACCCCGAATGGACAGAATTCAGTTTTGACCTGGTCATTTATTCAAGCATATTTTATGGTGCTGCTCTACTGATCTCAAAAGCTAGATTAAAAAGATGGCTGATGGTCTATGGACTTGCTATTTTGTTTTCATGGAGCCTCGTTTTGCTCCTTATTTATGAACCAGGGATGGTGCATCAATTCGCAGTATTTATTGAGTACTTTGTTGAAATAATTCCGCTTTTTCTACTTCTGCAATATCTAGCTGAACTGAAAGACATTAAGAATTGAAAACAGGACTCAAAAAATAAGAACTCATAAATGAAACGCTCCCAAATAACAACTGTTCCTGATTATTACCTAAACTACATCAACCTTGCTCCCGACCTTAATTTAATGGAAATACTACCGACAGGTGGAGTAGAACTCTTCCTGAACAACAAAGATCTCCTCCAAAATATTGGATTGCAAACATACGCCCCGGAAAAGTGGACCGTTCATCAAATCATTGAACATTTAATGGATACTGAGCGTATTTTCCTGACACGTGCCCTGCGATTTGCGAGAAAGGACAAAACGAATCTACCCGGCTATGAACAAAATGATTATGCGGAAACGGCGAGATCAAATGAACGGGATCTGGAAGATTTACTTGAAGAATATCAGTTGGTTAGAGCTAACAGCAGGTACTTTTTCAAATCACTCAACGAGGAACAGTTGCTGGCAGAAGGAAAGGCCAATGATCAGTTAATTTCAGTACTGGCTATTGGATTTATACTAATTGGTCACCCCATACATCACTTTGGTGTAATTGAGGAAAGATACGCTCCATTAGTCTCCGCCTGAGTCTTTAAAAGCGGCGGTGTAATAGGTTTCCATCAGGCCTTTTTCATTAATAAAAATGAGATAGACGTCCAGTCCAAGTTCAGGATGCTCTTTTACAAAAGCCATCGTACTATCTGCACCCATTACCATGAAAGTTGTCGCCATTGCGTCAGCCATAGCACAATCGTCGGCAATTACCGAGGTGCTTAAAAGAGAATGTTGTACAGGATAGCCGCTCCTCGGATCAATAGTGTGCGAATATTTCAGTCCATCCTTTTCATAAAACCTTCGATAAGAACCGGATGTGGCAATACTCCTGTCATCAAGCTTTACGATTTTCTGAATCTCCCTGGTTTCAGTTGTTGAGTTTTCAATCGGCTTGTCGATTCCAATACTCCAAAGCTCGCCCTCGGTATTAACTCCTTTTACCCGAATTTCACCGCCGATTTCAACGAAATAATTCCTTGCTCCTTTACTCTCCAGGCATTCTGCCAGGATGTCAACCGCCAGACCCTGAGCAACCGCATCAAATCCTAATTGGCTATTTGGCGTAATTTTCTGAATCTTATAGATTGTAGAATCAGTGGCAATTGAATCGGATGATCCCAAGTAATTGAAATGGCCGGCTAATTCAAATCCGGAAAGAGCGCGAAGAAAATCAACCCTGGCAGAATCGGGAATGTCTTTTTGTTCATTTCCAAAAAAACCCCAGGCGTCAACTAATGGAAATACGGTTGGATCAAAACGGCCATTACTTAAATTGAATACACGTTTTGAAATGTCATAACAACGTCTGAAATAGTTTCCACTGTCTCTGAATTCGAATACTCCGGCACCGGCTGCATTTAATTTGCTAATCGTTGAATTAGGGATGTAGCTACTAAGTGCCAAATCGAAATCGTCCAGAATGGTTTCTATTTCTTCAGTCGTGATGTCGATATCATCGTTGCAGATTACGGCAAAGGTTGTTCCTTGAGTGTTGCCGTAGAACTCCATATAATTGAGAGAGTCTGCTGCCGAGACCTCTCCATCGGTTCCATCGTCGGCGCATGAAGTTAGTGCTGCGATCAATATGATCGGAAAGACTATCTTTTGAATCATAGGAGGTAAAGGTAGCTATTAGACATCTTTCCTAAATAACTTCAACGCGCTAAAACAGTCTTTTTCCGTCATATTTCGTTATTTTTTTCTGCAATAGCGATGCTATTACATCATAAAATGCCTCATCTGACAAAAAAATGCTCATTTATCACTGTCAAATTTATTTAGGAAGATGTCTATTGTTCCGTGCAAATTCTGAGAGATCCTGATCCGCCTGAGGCGGACAAGATCTTTATGAATAGATCGTAAAGAAAGTCAAAAGATAATCGCCTTAGTTTCGAACAAGGTCTGAGGCCTCGGTCTGATCTTGCCATTGGTATTCTGAAATACCCTTTCCATTCATTGTGTAGGTGGTCGAACCGAATCGGGTTCGAACTTTTTCATAGAAATTTCCCACTCCTTTTCGCACAACGATCCTACGCACAACATAGGAAATCATTAATCCGTCCTCATCCTTATTGGTATAAATTTCCTCAGTTACTCCCTCCGGGAACTCCAGACCCAATTGGTTCTTCATTTTTTCATCAACCTCATTCGGATTAATGTCCTTTAAGGATTCGATATAGTCTACATTATTTGCCAAATGCTCTTCAGTGTCTTTTGATACATCTGCCTTCTCATCAAGGATACTCTCAACTGCATCTATCGTATTTTCTTGATTTTTAACAGCCTTGTCATCTGCAGCCTTAGCAAAGGCTGTTTTATTATCAACCATTGTCTCAATATGATCGACGGTTGAATAACTTTCATCCTCTGTTCTGTCGTCAAGGTTATTCTTGCGCAGAATTAACTCTTCACTGAACTCAGACACCACATCCTCGTATTTTACCCGGCGGTCATTGTACATTTTTATATTATCCTCATTTCTAATTTGTAGATCAGTAACCGTGTTCTTGGTATTGATGTTTGAATTGTATTGGTCGTTTGCATAATCCCTGTTACGATCCGAAATTTCTACCTCTCTCCGCTCAACTTCCAATTCCATATTCTGACGCGGAATATCATTATTCATGTTCTCTATTTCGATGTCCGTCCTCATAGCTTCTGCGTGCTCACGCATTCCAATAACAGCATTTTCCTGTTCATTATTACGGTTTCGGCTGACAGCTGCATTACCATCATTAAGATTTTTCACTTCTTCAACATCCTCTATCCGCGGAATATCATCATTGATATTATTAGCAAGTCTTTCATCAAGAAGCAACTCAGTCAGGTCTTTGGTATTCATCATATCATCTTCCTGATCCCATGCATTTTCATGAGATCGGTTAATGACGCTAATGTTGAAATCCTCCACATATACTTCTGTATTTTTACGCGGCAGATCATTTTTCTGATTGTTTATCCCATGCTCAATTTGAAGATTTGTAACGTAATCCTTATTGCTCATTACCACATCTGTCTGATTTCGAGCTTGTAATGATTCTTCAGTGGCTATTTCAACTTTTATAATCTCGACATCACCAATGAATTCTATTCGAGAGAGCTCGGCATCTTTTCGTTCATTTTCAATATCCAAATAAATGTTTTCAACCACCTGCCGATGTAATTCAGACACATCATCGTCATCCTTCTCCCAAATTGCATAGGTCCGGCTTATTTCTTCTTCAAAATCAGTCACGAGCATTTCTGCCTCAAGACGATCCATTTCGGCTGACCAAACATTCTCTGAAATGTCAATCTCCAATTTTTCAGCGGCATCCTCCGTATCGAAATTATGCATCTCTTGCAAATGTGCCATGCTCCCCAAATGATATTCGGCGTCTTCTCTTTGCTTCTGAGCCTTTTTAGTAGAAATCCATTGTCGCTGTTGTTCAGCATCATTCAGCATTGTTTCGACATCGAAGGCATTAACATCTCGGTCCGGCTGACCTCGATTTGGCATTCCGGTCGAATTTGCCAGGTATTTATCCGGATTTAATAATTTATCTATTTCTTGAAGCCGTTCTTTTGGGTAATGATCTTGAGGCTTGATAGAGCGTGCACGTTGATAATAATCTTTTGCCTTATGGTATTTAGTTGCATTAAAATGTTTATCCGCCGCGGCCAGAATCTTATTATACATTTTTGCTTCCTGATCTTGTGTTTTCGCGCTTATATTATTCCCGCATAGTTTGATTTGATTCTCAGGATACCTTTCATTTATAAGGTTATAAGCATCTGTATATTTCGACTTAGCTTTTATCCATTCACCTTGTTCAAACAGATGGTCAGCCTGATTAATCAATTTATCATAAGCCCCTTTATTTTTAGCAGCATTTGCCAAATCCGATAATATTTGACTGATCTCATCAATACGTTGTTGCGGAATTGGCTCAGAAGGACGGATATCTCTCGCTTGTTTGTAAAGTTCAAGAGCCCTCTCAAAGTCCCTCATGTCAAATTTCTTTTTCGCTACGCTCAGAATTTTTCGGTATTCCTTTTCAATTTCAGCCTCACCGGCATCCTTTTCTAACTTGGTAGCCAGGGCTATTCGATCTTTTGGATATTTTTCATCCGGAAATACGCCGCTAGCTTTTTCATATAATTTAATAGACTCTAAATACTGATCGTTTTTAAACAGCGCATCCGCCTGGGAAATATAAAGATCATACTCTGCCTTATTCTTGGCAAACTCTTCGGCATTACCAATTTTACCCACGAGCTTGGCAATTCGATTTTTTGGATGAATTTCGTCCGGCTTTAATGCAAGTGCATTGTTGTAATTCGTCATTGCCTTCACCCAATTCTGAGCATTATAAGATTCGTCTGCAATTTTAATGAATTCAACATATTGTCTGTCAAGCTCTGCTTTATTCGATGCCGCCTTGGCACGATCAATCTTCAATTGTTTGATCACTTCAATTTGTTCTTTTGGATAAACATCTGAAGGTTTAAGACTTAGTGCTCTTTCGTAATACCCAATCGCATCGTCCAGTTTATCCTGATCTCTCAGCTCGTCTGCTTTTGTAATAATTTTCTGATAGTTCTTCTCGGTTTCCATCGCAGCTTCTTCCTTCATCAATCGGTCGATTTCGGCTAAACGATTTTTTGGATACTCCTCTTCATCGAAGATGTTGATTGCATCTGCATACAATTGTTTGGCTGGATTCCACTGCTTGTTGTTAAAGGCAATATCAGCTTCCTGGATTTTCGCTTGATACCTTTTATAAACCTCTGCGTTTGCTTTGTGACTTGCAATTTTAGCATTCACCTGGGTAATTTTCTGTGAGACCGAAGGGTCGGGTTTGATAGCAAGTGCCTCTTTGTATTTCGCCAATGCTTCTTCCCAACTCTCCTTCGCGAAAGCTGCATTTCCTTCTCCAACCAATTCATTGAAAATTCGCTCTTTTTCAGCGGAAGAAGCCAACTCATTGAGTTTCATATTGCATTCTGAAATTCTACCTTTTACATGATCTGTGTCTATGAACTTCTGTGCTTCCTGATATTTCTTTAGAGCATCTTGGTATTTCGAAGTGACGTATAGATCGTCTGCAACTTTAACAACAGCATCATATTTTGCTTGTAATTCGGCATTTGCCTTATCTGCAGCCATTAAATCTTCGACGTTCTTCAACTTGGTCCTCACTTCAGGATCATTATTAAGACTTAAGGCATTGTTATAATCCTGTATTGCCTTTTCATAATTTTTTGCATTAACCGCTGCATCTCCACTCGCTACATATTCTTTGAATTGTCTATCTCTTTCACTTGCGTCAGCTTGTTCTTTAATCAGTCGATTTATTTCGTCGATTTTACTTTTAGCCGCTGCATCGCCCGGCTTTATCCCCAATGCCTTTTGAAATTTATCCAAGGCACTCACCAAGTCTTTGTTGGTTTGGAGCGTATTTCCTTCTGTCATGAAATCGTTGTACTTCTTTTCGAGCGCGTCTGCACTTGCTATCTCTGCCAAAATTTTATCAATCTCTGCAATTTTATCTTTAGGTGCTTGTTCTTGCGGAAGTAAGCTCGAAGCGGAGGTATATTTTGCTTTTGCCTCCTCATATTTTTTCCCATCGAATAAGCCTTTGGCAGCCGACATCAACGTATTGTATTCTTCCAGATTTTTGGCAAGTGCGGCTTCTTTTTCCAATTCTTTATTAATTAGCTCGATTTGATCCTTTGGATGCTGTTCGTCAGTTTTTAGTTTTGAAGCAGCCGTATATGAATCCTTGGCTTGCTGCCATTGCCTCGCTTTAAAAGCCACCGCTCCTGCGTCAATTAATTTCTTGTAGTCAGCATCTAATTTGGCCTTAGCTGCAGCATCCGCATCTTGCTTTTTTAAGATTTCATCAATCTCCTTAATTCGTTGTGGTGGCTTCGGTTCATCCGCGATGAGGCTTTGCGCCGCCTCATATTTAGATCTGGATTCTGCAAATTTCTTGGTGTCAAATAACTGATCAGCTTCCGCAACTAATTTGTCAAACTTATCTTTATTTGCAGCAGCATCTGCATCGGCTGCTTCCTTATCGGCTTTCGCTTTTTTGGCCGAGGCCAATTTTTGCAGAACCGGAACATCTTTAGGTTTTATCTTAAGCGCTTCTTCATATTTGGTGATAGCGTCCGAATATGCTTTGGTAGTTACTGCTTTATCTCCGGCAGCAACCAACTTCTTGAAATTCTCCTCATTCTGAGCAGCATTGGCGATCATCCCTTTTATTTCTTCAATTCTGTCTATTGCTAATTTCGAATCCGGTTTTAATTTCAGTGCTTCCTGATACAGAGAAAGTGCAGGTTCCAAATTTCTGGAATCAAATTCTTTCTTAGCCGCAGCCATTTTCGCCGAGAATGCTTTTTCGGTTGCTGCATTGGCTTCCATATCAGCAAACTTCTTCTTGGCATCTTCCCATTTTGTTTGTACGGCAGCATCATCTTTTAAATCAAGTGCTGCTCTATACTGTCCTACGGCAGTTGCATAATCTTCTTTCTTCATCGCAGCATCGCCGGCCTTGACGTAAGCACTAAAATCCACTTCGAGTCTTGCCGCAGCGGCATCTGCCAAAGCCTGTTTCTTCTTTTTCTCAGCTATTTCAGCCTTTAGGTTCGCAATTTTCTTTTGCATCACCCTTAGCTTACCCTTATCCCATCCTAAAAGACCGTGTGCGTCAAAAGCGAACTCAATCATCGGCGTTGTCTTTAGGAAACCAAAGTCTACGTCTTCCGCTTCTGCAAATAACCCTGTTTCAAATGGCTGCTTGTAGAAAAGTGGAAGATCATCGGGAAAGTCCGTATGGGAGTTGATCTGTGCGACTTTGGTAACATAGCCGGCTTTCTTAATCTTGATGGTATAAACCGGACCGATCGGTAAGTCGATCAAGGGTGCTTTACCATTCGAAGCCGTTATCTTAGATACAAAGGGCTTACCGTCCTTTAGAACTTCAATGGTTACTCCCTCCAATCTCTTTCCAGTGTCATCATCTTTGATGTTGGCATCCAACTGAATAATTGGGTCTTGTCCAAAGGCAAGTCCGGAAATTCCAAAAAGTATGAGAAGAAGTAGAAATCTCATCAATATTATATACTATTTTGTCCTAAAAAGGTTCAATTTAACAAGCTGCTGTTTGCAAGTCAAAAATCAGACCTTTTCGTAGCTGTTCAAATTCAGTATCTTTACCCCGATAGCTGTCGGTGAGCCTAACCGACAAATATCGAAAAATTTGACGACATTTCATCGGATTTTCAGCAGGATAAACAGCCCTTTCAGCTAAATGATACTACTCACTATATAAACAACGGAAAAAGTTAAGAAGGTTACCCAGTGTCTGGTCGGAAACTGTTAATTTTTATGAAAAGAATTATTTTTGATGAGATTTTTCTTTTTTGAGAATTCTCGATGCCTAAGTATCAAGAATTTGAGAAAAATGAAAATATCGCAAAAAGAAACTTTTCTAATTTTGAAGAGTTTCCGACCAG
>CAZCAD010000095.1:0-9177 GCA_964496525.1 uncultured Flavobacteriales bacterium
ACATCACCAACGGCAAGAACCTCATCGACAACCAATATCTCTGATTCCAGATGTGCGGCTACGGCAAATCCCAGACGGACCAACATACCGGAGGAATATCTTTTGACCGGAGTATCGATGTAAGCGGCACATCCTGAAAAATCCACAATCTCGTCCAACTTAGCACTGATTTCCCTTTTTTGCATACCCAGAATCGCACCATTCAAATAAATATTTTCTCTTCCTGTCAGTTCCAGGTGAAAGCCGGTTCCGACTTCCAGCAGCGATGCGACACGACCCTTTATATGTACCGATCCGGAAGTTGGACTGGTAATTCTGGATAAGACTTTTAGCAAGGTAGATTTACCTGCGCCATTTTTTCCGATGACCCCCAAAACCTCACCCTGTTTTAGTTCAAAGGAAACATCTCTTAAGGCCCAGACATATTCCATATTCTCGGTATTAGATCGAACATTGACCTCCCCAACCTTCAAATACGGGTCTTCCTTTCCTCTGATCTTATGCCAGAATCGATTCAAATCGTGCGAAATCGTACCCGTACCCACCTGCCCGAGTCGGTATTGCTTCGAAAGATTTTCTACTCTGAGGATAGGTCTTGACATCTTAAATTGTATCCATAAATGTTTTTTCGATTCGGCTGAATAATCGAATTCCAATGATTAATACGAGCAGGGCGAATCCGGCACTGTATGCTAAATGATACCAATTAAAAACGGCAAATTCAGTACCAAAAAATGCTACTTTAAACGTTTCACAAATGCTGGCCATCGGATTGATTAACGCCTTCCATCGATTCTCCGCATCAATTAATGTAAGAGGCCAGACTACAGGAGTCGCATACATTGCAAGTGTAACCCCGAATTGTATCAAAAATCTTAAATCTCTATACTTTGTTGTTAAAGCCGAAATAATAAGTCCTACTCCCAAGCCCAATGAGGCTAATATCAACAGTAAAATTGGAATCAAAAATGCATGCCACGATAATCCTGGTATAGCACCGGTCTCATCATCAGGACTCAATCCAATGACCAAGACATAAAATATATAAGCACCAAGAAAAAGAAAGAACTGGATACCAAACTTGATGAGATTAGTCAAGACCAAAGAAAATGGCACAACCAGTCTTGGAAAATAAACTTTTCCAAAAATATTTTGATTAATAATAAATGTATCTGAAGTTTTGAGAACGCAATCACTAAAGTAGGTCCAAACTGTGGTACCAAGGAGGTAAAATAATATTGGATCAACTCCTCCTGTTCCTATCTTGGCGATATTGGTAAAAATTACAAGAAAAGTGATCGTTGTCAGTACCGGCTGGATTACCACCCAAATAGGTCCAAGAATGGTCTGTTTATACAGGGCGATGAAATCCCTCTTGACGAAAAGAAAGAGCAAATCTTTGTAGCGAAGTAATTCCCTTAAGTTAAAGTGAGATCCTTTGCCTTTCGGCTTGATTACCAGGTACCATTCGTAAGTTGTCGCTTTTTGGTCCAAACTCATTTGATAATAGCGCTCAATTCACTTTCAAAGCTAACAACATCTTTGATTTTTACCGTAGTAATGAGCAGGCTTTTCGATGAACAAGGCGTATTGAATAAATGAAATGTCGTATGTCTCGTTAAGGCTGTTCTACTTTTGTTCTTTTGTTTCAGTATGGCTGTATTGATCTTCTAACTTATTTAGTAATTCTTCCAGGGTCTTCGTCTCAGCGCACAGTGCTTTAAGTTCAGATCTCATTTCAATAAGTTTTTCATCCTGGGATTCAAGTAAACTCATTTTTTGATTGAGTTCTTTAATCAGCATCAAATTGATACCCGCAAAATCTCCCGAATTGATTTTTGTTGGGTCCGTTCCGATTTCAAATACTCGATAGAAATCCTGGGCCATAGGACCGATATGTCGAATGCTTGGATCCTGAGCTTTGTAACTCCATTCGTAAACATCAATTTCATCCAGCTTATCCAGGTATGCTTCAGAATCAATCTCTTCAATATTCTCTTTGGAATTTCTGTCAGACAGAATCGACCAGGCTCCGGCTCCGGGAAGCAGTTCAACTCCCGTAGATAAATCGGCCGCTGTATAGAATATTGTACCACCTGAGGCTTTTACCATAAATTGATTTGTTGCCGTAGTGTTTGTGTAAGTAGCCACAGTCGAGAAATCTGCCCAAATGAATGATCCTGCATGTAAGGCATTTGTGTAATATCCACAGGCTAATGCGTTATCACCATTTACCTTTACATAATGTCCAATGCCCAGGCCCTGGGCATTGTATACTTCCGGATGATAACCGATTGCTATTGCACCGGTGGCACTGGCAATTGCTCCTCGACCTAAGGCAATGCTGTAATCCCCTGAAGCTTGAGGACTATGTCCGGCAGCAAAGGAATAATCACCGGTCGCCTGTGGTTGCCATCCGGCTCCGAATGAAGCAATACCGGTCACAAATGGTGCATTCCCAAAAGCAGCTGAGTACATCCCCGATGCCCTGGAGTTATAACCCCCGGCAATCGAGTAGTCTCCTATATTAATGTCATCCCAAGGCGTAGTTGTTACACGACCGGCTCTAAATGCCGCTTTGTTTGGATACCACATCATTCGGCTACCGGCCCCCTCAACCGGAATGGTACCTGTTCCGAATGTTCCTGTGAATAGTACACCATTTGTGTTTTCAACATGGAAATCGGTTAGCGGTGTTGCTGTTCCAATACCGATTTCACCTGTTGCTTTTATCCGCATTCGCTCGACGTCAAAAGATCTAATTATCAAATCAGTAGCGTCAGAAGTTCCCAGGTAGTTCAAGATTCCATCGGTATTATCATTTCCGTTTAGTCCCCAGTTTCCTATTGAATATAAAGCCACATTTGCTGTATCGACCCAGGCAGCGGTGTCAGCATAAATGGCATTACCTGCATTCGTCGCAAATCCGGCGGTATCGGCGTAATCAGCAAAAGAAGTTGAATCAACATAAGTGACGGAAACAGCCACGCAGTTAAAGGCATATGTTGCCGTGTCGGCATAATTTGACGAGTCACTTTCAATCGCATAAGCAACGGTATCACAAGTTGCTACCGAATCTTGAGTTGGCACCCAGGCTATTCCATTCCACTCAAGAATATCGCCGATTTGAATTCCGGTAGTATCGACATCCTGAAGTTCGGACAAGGAATACTTCTGTTCGGTTGTTTTAGAATGATAGGCAAAAGGTACAGCCATCATTTGATGAGTCATCGTTGTAACGAAAGAACCGCTGGAACTCTCATCGACAAGCATTTCAAGAAAGTAAGTATTTGTTCCCCATGAAATCAGGTCAAATGAAGCTGCAGACCCAGCTCCGGTTGAGGTTCCCTGTCCTATCACGGCTGAAAAATGACCAAGATCGCTAAGCAGAACTGTGTGATCCTCCTGCCATACAATTGGTCCGGTTATACCGGTCGATCGTACGTTAAAGCGAATGTCAACATTCACGCCGGATAAAATACCACCGGAGGAACTAAACACCTGTGCCTGATAGGTGATTCCTTCCGGAAACGTTTGTGCAAAGCCAATCTTGACTAAAAACAAGAACGCGATGCTGATTATACAATTCTTCATCATTTCTATTATTACTTACTTATTATCTAAAGTTTGCTCCTCCATTATTATTCTTTGGTTGAGCACTTTAATTCTCTTTTTTAAATTTTCAAGTTCTTCTTTCTGATCTTCGATATCTTTCTGAAGCTCATCTTTTTCATCCAGCCCATCAGTTTCTTTTAATCGATTCGAAAGATGTTTGATTCCCATAAAAGTGACACCATGAATATCGACCATGTTTATATGCCTTTTGCTTTCTCCTAAACCGAAGGCTGTGTAAAAGTCCTGGGCCATTGGTCCGATGTGCCGCTCGTTCCGGTTGCGATAGCTCCACTTACTTATCGGAAGTTTTGAAAGCCCCTTTTGAAAACTCTGACTGTTAATTTCCTGAATGTTCGCTTTTTTGTTTCGATCGGAGATTATTGTCCAACTTCCTGCACCCGATGTTAATTCTACTCCCATCGAAAGATCCGAGCTACTGTAGAAAATAAATCCACCGGCTGCTCTTACCATGAATTGATGTGCTGCCGTACTTTTTACGGTATCTATGGTAGAATTATCGCCGTAAACAAAGGTTCCGGTGAAGCCATTCGAGCTTGCATTGGTTCCCATGACGGTTGAGTAATTGCCTGTCGCCGTTATATTTTGTCCGGCTGCCCAGGTGGTAGCTCCGGTTGACAAAACATTCCATCCAATTCCAGTAGTCGCAGAGTTATTATTGGCAATAACATTTTTCCCGATCGCAACATTTCGATAATAATCCGCTTTGCAACTGTCGCCAATGGCGACGCCCATTCGACTGACTCTATTCCCTCTTCCGCTTGCAAAACCTGCTTCGGCATCGTAAGAAGTTGCCCCGATTGTTGTGGAATCGGCAATGTTTCCAAGTCCGAATACCGTCGCATAAATACCATTTGCTGAATTATCTTTTCCCCATACAAAACTGTAAGTGCCCATAGCACTGTCTAATGAGAATGCGTTTTCACCACCACTGAATCCTCTTTTGAGTCCGTGGAAATACAAAAATGGTGTTGTGATATTTGTAATTCCGGGATTTGTGTTCATGTTGAAGAGTGCCCCCTGGTTTGACTCCAACGCAAATCCATTGTACTCGGTTGAATTGAAAATATTATTATTTCCGAAGCTCAGTCGATTGATGGCATTGGTCCGAAATCGAAAATATTCGGCATTGGAAGTTCCAACAAAATTACTTGAACTAATACCCGAATTTCCAGATATTCCCCAATTGTTAATTGCATAGCTGACTACGCCAGCCGTGTCAGCATAATAGGCAGTATCAGCATAGACAGTGGAATCCGCATTAATCGCGTATCCGGCAGTATCAGAATAAAATGCTAAAAGTGCAGAGTCTGCATCGTTGGGAGAGTAAGCGTAAGTTGCAGTATCGGTGTAGGTAGCGGTTCCGGAAAACCAGGCAAAGTTCGCCGTATCTCCGAGCCATTCTTCTTCTGTGAAGAATTGTGTACCATCAAAGCGCAAAACATAATTTGCACCCGGGGATGAGGAAATATTATCCGTCAAGTCAAAAGTAAATGGAGCAAATTCTGTAGTTAAACTATGGAAGCTATAAGGAAGAGGAAGCAGATTGCAGGTTCCAATCAGATAGGCAGGACCGGCATCGGTTCTTCGAATTTCAACGCGATCTACATTGAACCAATTGACATTTTCAAAAAGCACAATTGAGCCACCTAAATATGTTCCCTGTCCCAGTGTTAGTTGATAAGTGTTCTGATCGTAAAGAGGAACGTCAATGTGATCTTCTTCCCAGACAATTCCCTCGGTTAAGTCAATAATACGAAAGTTCAATGAAACTTCGGTCGTTGTCGCATTTTTTAACTGACCTTGAATGTCAATCCCCTTGTAATTGAATTCTTGCCCGTATCCTTGAACGGCACAGCTCAGAAGACCAATCAATTTGAGTTTTTTAAGGAGATGATTCATTATTGTTTGATAATTTTTCTAACGATTGTATGTGATTCCTTTCGAACCGTTAATATGTATACCCCCGGAGCATAAAATGCAGTATTCAGCAGATGATTATTACCATTAAACTCTTCGGCGAATATTAATTTGGATTGCAAATCTCTGACTTCAAGCTTAGTCATAGAATTTCCCTCATCGGATAATTCAATGCGAAGCTCATTTGTAAATGGATTTGGATAAATATTTATATCCAATGTGTTTTCCGGAACTGACAATAAACTGTATTGTAAAGGATAATATCCATGAAGAACATTAGGTGCCAAACTTTGGCCCGACATGATTTGACCGGCGGCTACATACAAACTGTCATTCGCAGTAGAAAATTGCATGGCAGAAAACGTCCATTTGCCCACAGATTGTCCATAGCAAAGACTCGCTGAAAAAAGAAGTGCGATCAGCGCAGTTGAAATAGTTAAGAAATTCTTCATTTCAAAAATTAATACCCTGAAGTATTCTTTGTAAAGTTATTGTTTTATTGACTGAAAGTCAAATTATTCATCGGTGTAATCAGTGCTGTAAGAACCCGATCCGTATCCGTATCCATAGCCATAATTATATCCATAACTATACTTGTAACTGTACTTGGAATAGAACTGTTGAAGCTTGTTGAATTTAATATTATTCAGAATAACTCCCGTGCTCACATTTTCATACTTACTTAAAATTGTCTCAATATGTTCGATTCCTCTTCTACGGGTATATTTAGTATTCAAAATCACCAAATAGATATCCATGAATCGAATCAACTCATTGGTATCATTCAAAATACCAAATGGTGGTGTATCCACGATAACATAATCATATTCTTTTTCAGCCCACGCAAAAAGTTCCGCCACTCCTTTTCTGAGAATTAACTCAGATGGATTTGGAGAAACCGGTCCTGCAGTAATAACATCAAGATTTGGTCTATAGTCTCGAAGAATTATATCGTCGACGGTTGCCTTCCCAATCATGAAATTGGATATCCCTTTTTCATTCGAAATTTCACATACCTTCTGAACGGATGGCCTGTGCAAGTCAAAATCAACTAACAGCACTTTTTTATCTCCTTTCGAAATAATCGTTGCCAAGTTTGACGAGCAGAAAGTTTTACCCTCAGAAGGGTAGAATGAAGATACCAAGATTTTCTTGGCTCTTTTTCCTTCTGCAGAACCCATAAATGAGAGGTTGGTTCGAATCGTTCTAAAACTTTCGGTCAGGTTGGATTTCGGATTAATGTCAACCATTATGGCTGCCTCCATATTCTTCACAAATGGGATTCCACCGGCAATACTCAGACTAGTCGCATCTGCCAGAGCCGAAACATTGCTAATTTTTTCAAAAAACAGCTTTCGAATCAGTGCAATTAACAGTGCCAGGATAACTCCTCCCAAGACAAAGAGTCGCTTGATCTTTGTTTTATCCGGTTCAACCACACCAAGAGAAACGGTCTGTTGAATAATTCGAACTTGTGGCAAAATACCTGCTCTCGCAATCTGTGTATTGGTTTTCTTTTGGAGCAGGAAAAGATACATCTCATTATTCACATCAAGCTCTCTTTGAATGTTAGAAATGTCCTGTGCAGATTTTGGATGCTTTGCGACCTTGGCTTTATATTGAACAATGAATTGCTCCGCCAACTTGATTTCGTTTTTCAGTGCCTTCAATAAGTTCTTTAAATAGGCCCGCACGTCACTCTTTAACATCCCAATCTCCCTTCTCAGATTTTTCATGTTCACATTCTCTTCCTCGGAATGCGTTTTTCGAATTTCGATATCGATCTGCTTCTCGCGAATTTTTCCTATTTCCTGTAGAAGATAAGGATCGTTTTTCTCGATGTAAAATGAAGGTGGCAGAACCCGATCATCATGCGATTCATCAAGATATGCCTGGAGTGCAATTACCGATCCCCTTTTCCTCTCCAGCTCGCGCTTTTCTCGCTTCGCTAATACATATTCTTCGTAAAAATCGTCTCCTTCTTTCTCAAAACTTAAGATGTCATTGTTGCTTTGATAGTTTAAGAGTTCGTCTTCCTTTTCTCTAATAAAAGCTGAAATGGTATCAATCTGTTTTTCAATGTTATCAAGCGTATTCTCATTCACTTCAATTTGGATGCGTTCTGAATAATCAACATAGGAATGGGTCAACGTATCCAGAAACATCTTTGCACGTTGGTTGAGTCCATCAGTCAAACTTACGTCTAAAATACTGGTGTGTTCTAAATTAAATACCGCCAAATGGGATTGGTACTTATCAATCAAATGTTTTCTGGAGTGGAAAATAATTTCATAATCCGACGATTTAAGCACGGCGATATTTTCATTATTAAACCTATATCTTCGTATCAAGGTTAAGTCGAAATCATCAGTTTTTAGTTCTTTGTCGAAACGGTGAACAATTTCTTCCTGACCTCCGTCCTTTGCATAAACGAGCTTATAGCGTAATGTATCCAGAATTTCGATCTTTATTAACTTCTCATATAAAGACTCGTCGTGCACATTTACCACAGAACGAAATGGTCCTGTTTCAAAGACCTCATTCTTCTTGATTCGACCAACAATGAAGTAGGAAGTGTTAATGTTGATTTTGTCGATTACTTCGCCGATCAAGTCTCTGGAAGAAAGAATTCGGATTTGGTTTTGTACATCCATATAGACCCCATAAGCACCCAGACCTTTGTAAATTTTATCCTGATAGTCGTAAGTATCAGTTGATTTGAGAAGTAATTCCGCTCTTGCACCATAAACATTAGGCAAACGATACGTATAAACATAACCAAGCAGATATGCTAACATGGGAACGAAAAGAACGATTCCGAGGTTATTTTGAATAAGTTTCCAAATAAATAAGAGATCTTTCGTCTCTATCAATTTGTTCGATATATTTTGTTTTTTAGCCATTTTAATACGCTATCACATTCTAACTGGATTAACTGATTATAAGCATAGTACTAAAAACACACCTGCTCATAACTCAGCGGTGTATCCCAACATTATTTCTACGCAAAAGTTGATCAAATAGTTATGATTGACAAGATCGATTCACGAACGGTCATAAAAGTTTGTGAAAGAGCTATTTCGTAAGAAAAAAAACGCCGACGATGGGAAATATTATAGCTCATTTCTATTCACCCTCATCGAATAATTCTCGTATATGATGATGAAGCCATTGGTTATAAATGTGGTAGAATATGTTTTACAAGATCGATTAACGACTTGATAGCCTCGACTAACAGACGTTTAAAAAGGTTAATCAACTTGCTTGATTTGTCTGTTGTAAAGTATGAATTCGTCGAAATTCTTGATAAAATCTGAATTTCATTTGACGTTTGGTTCTTAATTTTCGTATATTATGATGAAACCTTTAGTTACCAAGAATGACCGATGGTCAATTGACTTTGATTTGACCTTGATAAAATTGACATATTTCGCTACATTTGAGTGTTTGATTAGCCATTGGAAAAGTAAATAATTGACTCTATTATGAAAACTTCTAAATTACTGCCATTAATAGCCGCTGCCACAAGCTTGTTTGCACAGCAGGTTTATTCTCAAACCGGACCGGCGGGAGTAGGTACTTCAGCCACTAATATTGTTTGGATAGATGCACATGACATGGCAT
>CAZCAD010000096.1:0-9164 GCA_964496525.1 uncultured Flavobacteriales bacterium
TGGACAGACGAAGACGTATAAGCCTGTCGCAGTTAATGTTGACATGTCTTTTGATGATCTAGAACTAATTCTTTTTCCGAACCCTAACGACGGCAATCAAGTCTCCGTCTACGTTCAAGGCGAAGATGGCGATAGGGTCGAAATTATTATTTATTCACTCTCGGGTGAAGTGGTCTATAGAGAGCAACTAGAGGTTTCTAATGGTGGACTTGTAGTAGTTCGACTTGAAGGTATGTTGTCTGCAGGCTCTTATATATTCAATGCAGCGGGGCGAATTGCTCGTATGATGATTGAATAATTACTCATAGGGACAAGCTGAACCCAATTGGCAACCCAATAAAAAATGCTTATTGCTAAAATAATTAGCAATTTACTTTCTCCACTTCATTTTTTTATCTATATTTAGTCCGGAAACAATGAACTTGTTTAAACGGGTTCAACTAACTTAAACAAAGATGATAGGATTATGGGTAGCGCTAGGAGTTGTTGTCCTCTTGATCATTATGCTCATTTCAATGTACAATGGGCTGGTGAGTTTAAAAAACAACAGAGAAAATGCTTTTGCTGATATTGATGTTCAATTGAAGCAAAGACACGACCTTATACCACAGTTGGTAGCAACGGTGAAAGGTTATGCCGGGCATGAGAAAGAAGTATTAACAGCAGTCACACAGGCAAGGGCCAGGGCGATGTCAGCCGGCACCGTAAATGATAAGATTGCCGCAGAGGTAGCTTTATCGGGAGCAATGTCACAGTTCAGCCTGCAAATGGAAGCTTATCCTGATTTGAAAGCGAATCAAAACTTCATGCAGTTGCAAGAAGAGATGTCAGATATTGAAAATAAGCTGGCTGCGGTTAGACGATTTTTTAATTCAGCGACAAAAGAGCTAAACACTAAAGTTCAGAAATTTCCCAGCAACATTATTGCAGGAATGTTCAAGTTTAGTGAAGAACCTTACTTTGACCTGGGAGTGGTCCAGAGAGAAGAGTTAGACAAGGCTCCTGAAATTGAATTTTAATCTGAACAAAAGTGGCCTATAAAGGATTACACGGGCAAATTCAGTCCAATAACTTCAAGTCCATCTTATTATTGATTGGCTTTCCGTCACTCATTATTGGCGGGGTATTTTTAGTGATGTTTTTTGCCAATAATATGATCTGGGATGAATACATCATGCAAGAATTCCTAATGACGATTCCGATTGTATTGGGAATCGTGGCCGTTTGGTTTTTGATTGCTTACACCTTCAATGCCAAGATGATTCAGTTTTCATCGAAATCTAAGACCTTGGAAAGGAAAACCAATATGAGAGTTTACAATCTGGTCGAGAATCTTTGTATGTCTCAGGGTATGAAAATGCCAAAGGTTCAAATCATTGAATCAGAGGCCCTCAATGCTTTTGCCAGTGGATTAAATGACAAGACTTATACGGTCACTTTAACCAGGGGGATTATCGATACCTTAGATGATGGTGAACTCGAAGGCGTGATAGCACACGAGCTGGCTCACATTATTAATAAGGATGTAAGATTACTCATAGTGTCCGTGATTTTTGTGGGGATACTGGGATTCATTGTTCAAGTGATGTTTCGCTCATTGATTTGGGGTGGTCGAGGAAGAAAAAAGACGGACGGGAGGATCATGCTGATCATATTGGCAGTTAGTGCTTTGGTTTACCTATTGACAATCATCTTCCGATTCGCACTGTCCAGAAAGCGCGAGTTTTTGGCCGATGCAGGTGCTGCCGAAATGACGCGGAGACCGGATAAATTGGCGAGTGCCCTCAAGAAAATCTCCGGCCATTCCAATATTGAAGAGGTAACGAGCAGCGATGTTAAATCGATGATGATAGAAAACAATCCGAAAGAAACAAAATCCGCCTTTTCAGGTTTATCAGGGATATTTGCCACCCACCCTCCAATTGAAAAGCGAATCGCATTTCTGGAGCAAGTGTAGGAAGATCGATTTTTTTAAGAAATTCGCCCTGATCTTGTCCACCTTCCGCGTGTCGCCATAGCTTTAGCGGAGGCGCAAGGCGGACGCGATCAGGATTTTTTTATGTTCGACGAATCAGTTTTAAATATCGGATTTTACTGCAGCTCAACAGAATGGGAGTGGCCTGAGCAGCACACCCTCGAATATGCCAGCTGGTTAAGAGAGCGCGGAGCAAAAGTTGTCTTGTTTTGCATGGACGAAAGCCCTTTGTATCAAGAAGGAAAGAATGAGCGCCTCAGAGTCGAGCGCGTTCAAAAGAACAAGAAATACGGAGATCGAAAAAATGCAAGAAAGATGGCAGTCAAGTATGAGAATAACAAGCTTGATGTAATTTGGATTTGTGACAACTGGGACATTAGCCTGGCCGGAAATGTAAAGTCAATGTGCAAGAACAACTTGGTTCTTCTCTATCAGCAAAATAGTCAAATCACTTCAAACAAAAAGGACTTTGTCCACAGCCGAAGATATGGCAGGATTGATCTTTGGATTACTCCTTTAAACTTCCTCGCCGAACAAGTGAAGAAAAGGACGAAGTTTCCCAAAGACAAAATTCATCTTGTCTCGACTGCAATAGACGTGCAGAATCTGATGCAGCACAATATGTCAAAAGAACAGGCACGTGATGAGCTTAGTCTTGATTCGACAGTACCGATTATGGGAGTCTGCGGAAAGATTAGCCCGCGACGGGCGCAGTTGTTCCTCACCACGGTTTTACCCGAACTCAGAAGACGACATGCACAATTGGAATTGTTGATCTATGGCTCGAAGGGTGAAGGTGAGGCTGAAGCTTATTATGAGGATTTGATGGATACCATTAAACGGTATCGATTGGAAAAAGTGGTACATATTCGTGAACAAATTGAAAACTCTGCCGTGTTTTACAAAGCCATTGACTATTTCGTCAGCGCGAATAAAAATGATACCTACGGAGTTGAAACCATCGAGGCGATGCTATTCGGAAATAAAATAATAGGCACAAACACCGGGGGAGTGCCGGAGCTTTTAGAATGGGGCGAATACGGGGAACTTTTCGGTCCTGATAATATGTTTGAGTTTGGACAAGCTTTTGAAAGCATGCAAGCCGATGAAATGAGAACCGACCAGAAAGCAAGGGCTGCAGCCGGTATGGCGAAAGATCGCTATGATCATTATTACGCCTGCGATATAATTGAGGGCCTGTTAAAGGATAGATTAAAAGAGATACACGCCTAAATCGTGCTACCCTAAAGGCAACAATATTGAGTCCACATCTACGTTTGCTTCTTCAAACCTCACCCCTTGAAGCAGAGCATTCTGATTTTACTACTTTGTGGACTTACCTTAACATCCTGTTTGAGAAAGGACAATACTTCAGAAATGGCGTACGACATTATTCTAATTATAGGTCAATCAAATACCCACTATGGTGCAGGTTTGGACGCGGCGATTGACACGCCACATGATAAAGTCAAACAACTCGGTCGTTTTGGTGCCAATAATCTGCAAATTATTCCGGCCGTTCAACCGCTGGATCATAAGACTAAAACGGCTGATCGCATCGGCATTGGCCTTCCTTTTGCAAAGGAATATGCAGATGAGTTTTTGGATGACGATCGTGAAGTTCTTTTGATTCCGGTCGCTGTGGGCGGAACAGCATTTATTAAGAGTGATTGGAACAAGGGAGATGATTATTATCAGGATGCTGTTAACCGTTTTCAGCTGTCTCATCAACAACATCCCCAAAATCAATTAGTTGCAATTTTATGGGCGCATGGAGAATCCGATGCGGATTGGGACAATGTGAACTATCAGGAACAGTTGGACCGGTTTATAATAGATTTGCGCTCAGATCTACGGGCACCTGAAGTTCCGTTTTTACTAGGGGGGATGGTTCCGGAATTTGCCGAGAGCGGTCCTGAGAAGCAGCTGGTTCAAAGCATTATCAAGGATACACCGAATAGAATTGAAAACACTTATTATGTGGATCCTACCAATCCATTTATTATTCCTGCGGACACTGCCGAATTGGTTCATTTTGATGCTGCCGGGATTCGTGAGATGGCGAAGCGGTATTGGGAGGTTTTTAAAGAACTTTGACTCACATTCTCACGGCTTCGGGGGATAATCGTACATTTGTCAGCTAACTTAATTTCTACAAAATGAGAGAGGCGTTGATTTTGAGCACCGCCATCGTCTTGGTTTCATGCGGTGGAACTGAAGAGTCTGAGGAGACGTCCGGATATCAGGAAAGCCAGAACTACATCGAAGAAATGGAAGAAGATATGGCAACAAGGGAAACTGATGTGGTTGAAAAAAGTGTTCCGACTGAGGGCAGTGTGAGAGCGATGCTAATTGGTAAATGGCAAGCCGATGATGACGAATCTGTTGTAGTTGAAATATCCAGAGACCGATATTATACGATAATAGATGGAAGAAACAATTGGGATCAGGAATGGGATATGTCGACGGAACTTGAAATAACGGCTGAAAATATTGACGACAATGGACCATATCTACAGGTTTATTTGGAAGATCAGGAAGTCTTTTATGCGACAAAAATTTCTGGCTTGGACGAAAATCATTTTACAGCTACGGTAGAAATAGGTGCCAGTGGAATTGGTGACATTAGGAGTTATACTCGGATCGAGTAGGATTGTCTTCGATGCTTCTGAAGGACCCCTCGGTCATTGCCAGCATCCCGCTCGTGCTAAACCCACCTTCAGGCCAAATAAAATGTCGGCATCAACTATATCTTACTCCCCATTAAACCAATTTCCAAAACGCTTTGATTGCCCGTATAATTCCTCGCAATACTCTGCCGTTAAAACGAAGATCGTTTTCACAACACAGGTCACGTGATGAATTCAAGATAGTTGTCCGTATTAATGGTCTCAAAAGATGCCTTAGGATATGCCTTAGCCCATCCGCCAGGAACCTTCGCTTTTTTCCTGGGGCTCCACTTAAATTCGTAAGCACGCAGCGAACCGGCTTCTTCTTCTACGAGATCTATTTCCTGCTGATCGTAGGTGCGCCAGAAGTAATGGTTGACAAGTTTCTTGTTGTAAGCATTGTACTTAATCCGCTCGGCCATCAGGTAGTTCTCCCACAGTTCGCCTGTGTCTTGTCGCATATTGAGCTTGTTAAAGTTGCGGATGATCGCGTTGCGAATGCCGTTATCATAAAAGTACCAACGACTGGTCTTGGTTATCTCTTTTCGCAGATTCCGGCTGAATCCTCTTACGTTGTAAATGATGAACACCTTAGACAAGAGGTCGAGGTAGCTCTCCACCGTGTTCCTGCTAATGCCCTGTAGACCGGACGCCAGTTCCTCCAGGTTCACCTCCTTCCCTACCTGAAAGGCGATAAGCCTGAGCAAGTCCATGATCTTGTCTGATTTTTTAATACCCTCGTACTCCAGGATGTCCCGTATGAGGTTAGAACCGACGACATCGTCAAGATACTCTACTTTTTCGTTCCATTTTTCAATGTGTTCCAATTCAGGATATCCCCCAAATAACAGGCGTTCTTCCAACAGGCCTGCGGTATCTGTATAGCGCTCCTGCTTTCCAAGTTCCATTTGTGAAAGAGGGTACAGCCTCATGGTGTTCGCCCGGCCAACCAGCGGTTCACCCAACTTATTGCTTAGGTCAAATACGGATGAACCTGTTGCTATGATTCGAATACCTTCTATGGAGTCCACGATTAATTTCAGTTTTGACCCGATCTCCGGTATCTTCTGCGCCTCATCTATTACCAATAATTTCTGGCTGCCCAATAATCGCGTATAATTTCTTACAGATCGCTCGGCAAAAAGATCCAGCGTCTCCTGATCTTCTCCGTTATACAGTTGATAATCCTCCGGATCCTGATCTTCCAGGTACTTATTGATGAGTTCTGTTTTTCCGACCCTCCTGGGCCCAAGAAGGATAAGAACCTTTTGCGGTCGCACTTTGCTTTTGAACTCCTCCAGGATTGCCCGGAGTATGTGTTTTTTGGCTATTTTCATCTTTAATATTATTATTGCAATTTACGTTAATTGTTTCAATTAAGGAGAGTAATTAACGTAAAATCATTTAATGGGATAGATTAATTTACGTTAATTGCTTCATTTGTAGGGTGTTTTATGGGTTGTTGAGTTGGGAGGAGGGTGTGGGAAAATATTGGCGTTTTTAACGTTTTATTTCGACGGAATACAGTTCTTTTATGATCCAATGATTAACGAAGAGTGCCCTGAAGTGAAATATAGAGCCCCTATTTACTGGACTTCTTTAAAAAAGAAAAGATCCGACACGACTATTAAAAACCATCGTGATAAACTCCGAGTAGCGAACATTGAAAAAGGTGAGAACATTCAAAACGTGGTATATGATTTAATGGAAGAGAAGATTAACGAATAGAATAACGACGTGTTTATGGATTCTTACTTTAACTATACTTGGAATCCATTAACCTACCCCATACTTAATTTACACTATGGATTAACAGGATAGAAGTACAAAAGAAACCTTAAACTAGTAATCATGAACATAGACATTGTTGAATTAGAAATAAAAAGAATAAGAGCAATGCAAGCAAAGGTCTTTAAGGGTATTGATTGTTTAGATGTATCGGATATGGAAAAGGGTAATCTAAAGAAACTCGTAGGGAGTCTTTTCTATGCTGAAATAGACTATATCCAGCGAAATCCAGAGGACTACTTTGAAATGGAATATGGGGACAAAAACTAATGACTGAGGGTCACGAGGGTGAATCGAATAGGGACCTGCTCACCTTTCCTAGCCTCGAGTGAACCCTTAATCAAAAATATGACAAGAGATTAGAATAAAAAGAATTATGAAATGTTATATTGTTTTAAATTCTAAACGTATGTCGAAGCGCCTTGTTTTATTCCTAGTTCTGATATTTTCCTATTCGTTGACATTAAAAGCACAAACCAATCTTAATCACAACGAGGTAATTGTGAATATGTACGACGATGTAAAGTACTTAATGTTAAGCACTGATTCTCTCATAACAAAAAATCATAATGAATGGTCCAGGTTTGTTGGAAAAATACCTAACCATATCGGAAAACCTGCAACCAAGGAACAAATAGATAATGGATTTGTAGTGATGACAAGAAATTGGTTCGCACGATCCTTGAACGATTTTCTCAGCATGGAAGGGGCCGTTAAACGAAAAGATAAACTTGCGGTTGATAAATTTGTTGTTGACGATTTTATCAATTCGGTCGGTTCATTTGTTCAAAGCGCCCTATCTACCAAATGGGAATATTTAAAGGCAAACGTGGTTATGGGTGTTGATAAATGCATGTTTGAGTATAAGAATTCTGATATTCATAAGCAGTATAATCAAGAACAGAAAAAGTTGAATGCGGGTAAGGTGGGTTATTGGGACAGGATCGAAAGTTTGAATAATAAATACGCCCCGTTAGAATTAGCCCTACGAGGTTATTTTAACGAAAAGTTTGATCTTATAGATCAACGTTTCACTATGTCGTACAAGGTTCTCAAGTTTGAGTATATGGTTTGGATTGCAAAACTTAATAATTGTTTGTTTCGTAATTCATACATTGATTTAACCAGAGAACAATATTACACTATAGGTCGTTATGCTGGACATAGGAGTGCCAATTGGCATTTGGTGTTGAACGGTGCTAATTCTGATAGAAGCACCTCCGATCTAGACCAGTTTTTAACGAATACTGATCTTGTAGAAATGGATCTAAGTTATCCTACGTATATCGATCTAAGTAAGACCAACTATTCTGATCGGTTGATAGGACGTGACTCTGAATATTTAATATTTCCTGAAGAACCTATAAGGTTTAATGAGCCGCTCGGAAAGATTCATAGCGTACAAATTGATAAATCTGCAATCCAAGTTAAACTTAGAGAATACAGGAAGTTGATACAGGCGCAAGATGATCATAAAGAAAAGGGCGATGAATTGTGGGAACAGGAACGTAGAGAACACATGATGTGCAAATACATTGATGATCATCTTAGAATAACTGAAAAATACCGGCCACTGAATGAGGCGCATATCGAACAGAAATTTATAATCGCCGGAAAGGTTGATGTTAAAAGAAACTCACTTTTTGGAAGTGTAGAGGCCTTAAACCATGCAATGGAATGGGATGACTTCATTACCTCCATCATGATCGAGGAGCGAAATGGACCGATGGTTTACAAAGTGGAACGTTATGACCCTTATGTGGTACGAGAGGATTTGATTACTCTAATCGATGAGCAGGAATCGGATTTAAGACATTCTCGCAATCTGATGGAAATTGCAGAAACCAGTAAACTTCAACTGGAGGCGCACAAGAGTCTTGCGCTAAAGGCGGCAAGTGATGAGCGCTTCATGAGTGTTTTAAAGAATTTGGGTGTGGATGTTGGTTTTAAATTGTACGAACTTGCCAAAGCCTTAGAAAAAGGACCACCGGGTGCTGTTGAGTTTCTCGTATCGAATGTCTGCGGTGCGGCCAGGGATTTGATCATGAAAGGAGATATGGGAACGAATTCAGTCGTTAACACAGATGAGGTTTATCGCGCGATGTTGGAGGATTATAATAATGGCTCGTATAAAACGAAGAACAAATATGTTGCTTCAATCGATCAAATAGATTTGAATCTAGATCCCGCAAAGTTTCTTTGGACGCAAACCAAAAAGGTATGGGACAGTGGAGTTAAAGCAAAGTGGGACATAGCAGAGGTGCACATAACGGAGCAGTTGAAAGAGGGAATAGAGTATCCTGATGTTTTGAAAAAATATGGAGATGGTGCAATTTATAAGCAATATAAAACCTTTACGCATGGGAATGATTTATTGGTAGATCGAATAGATGAGGCCACAAAAAAAATCGCCAATAAATTTGGTGCAGGGTTTGATCCTGAAGATTCATTCTGGACTAAAGTAAAAGGCAGTACTTCATTTCATAAATCTCTGTTACAGGGAATGGCAGAAAGTGTTTTTAAAGAAGCAATAATTAGATTTCTGGCAACTGATGAAATTAAGGCGTGGCGCTTACTTTATTTAAAAGAATTTCAAATTGAAAGCGAGGTTCAAAAGTATTCATTGGCTGCGCAAAGAGCACGTTGGCTGAGAAATGAAATTAAAGTTAATAAACTGAGACTGGCAAATTTTGATAAAATAAAAGCAGAGAAATTCATGAATGAACAAAATG
>CAZCAD010000097.1:0-9112 GCA_964496525.1 uncultured Flavobacteriales bacterium
CAAAATTTTCCAATGCAATGAATGGGCTGAAACTCATCTTTTCCGGGCCTATTCCGATTAATTGATCTTTGTTTTCCCAATCGTTTCCTATGATGGCAGTCATTTTTGTTGGCGCATGTTGCGGTTCAAAATTGTCGCCATTATACACATTTTCATAATGTCCGTTTAAGTTGTCCGCACTAAGTCCTACATAGAACTGCTCTGTGTTTAAAACAACTCCTAAACCGTAATCTTTATACCACTGACGTGAAGACCCCATTGAAGGTACTGCTCCGGTCATATCAATAATTCGACCCCGATTTGCTTCAAGCTGATTTATCCCTTCTAACTTATTCGCATTAGATGCAATAACACCCATTGTCATTTTAATAGCAGGTTCAAGTACTGCGTTTTTTCCAAGCGCTATTTTCGGCGAATAGTACAGACTGACATTGAAATCATCGTAGGCTCCGTTTCCGACATCGGTCGCACCCAACATCACTCCAAATCCACCTCTTAAACTCTTGACATAAGAGTCGTAACTCATGTTCATCGTCTGAGAATTTAGATTTGAAGAAGACCACTGGTTTCTATAATTGAGTTCAAATCGAGGAGCCAACATTCCTCCCGCAAATCCGGGATTGAAAGCCATCAGTGTATTCTGCGGAATACCAGGTTGAGGATCTCTCAAATTTTTAAGTGCTACAGGATATCCCATTTGCTTCTCAATCATTCTGTAGAATCGTTTCATTCGATTTCTGAATGAGTTGTAATTAAGCTTAGACTTTTTGGCAACGTCAAAATTCAAATCTTTAGAATCAGGATTTGCGAGATAGCTTGCCGTATACTGATCATGATCAAATTTGGCCTCTTCTTGTAAAAGGGCCTTGCTGACAACAAACTCATTGTCCGAATCAACTTCTCCAACGTATGAATTCTCGACCGATGGGTCATTTTGATGATTCGTGACAATTGTATTTTGGATTGGACTATTATTGTTCGGCTGAATTGAATTTGTGTTGTTGATTGGCTTGTGAAGATTTTGTACCACATTGTTCGGTACAATATTCAAGGGATTATCGACGCCATAAACAGTAGGATCGATATCCACGGCGAACATATCAAAGGCGTTTAGGTTTTCAGAACGGCGATGTTCAGCATTAGCATGCATTGCGTGATCGGAAGAAAGATCACCATAAGTCAGATAACTGTTAGACGCAAAGCCTTCTTCAGCATTTCCTTCCCCAGTGGTAAACACCAATAGCGCAGATCCTCCAAGAAGAAGCAGAAGAAGTGCTGCTGCACTCCAGCCATAAGCTCCGGCGAATCGATTTTTCTTCTCAAGCTGCTCGGCTTGAGGATAGTTGAAATCTTCATTTTGTACGTATGCATTCTCCCATGCATCTGCCTCAATTTGAGATTCCGGATTTTGAATAAGGAAGTTTTCGAACTCCTGAAGTTCCCCTCCTGAAAGGTTTCCCTCCTTATAATCAAACATCCACCTGTCAAAATTCTCAGGTATATTCATATAAAAGTGTTAGGTCTTTCAACTGTTTCTTAATCTTGTTTCGGGCCCTAAACAGATAAACTTTTACCTGTGCCTCTGAAAGCTCAAGTATATCACCTATCTCCCTGTAGTTATATCCTTCCAAGTCTCTTAAAAGAATAATCGATTTTTGAATTGGCGGAAGAAGTGCCAGACTTTTCTCTATCACTTCTCTCATTTCAAATTGTTTTGAATGCGATTCAGTAGTATCCTGTGAAACAATCTCGTCAACATAAGTCATCTTCGAGTTTTTCTTGATCAAATTAATCAAGGCATTGTGAGCACAAGTGAAAAGCCATGGTTTTGCTTTTCCCAATTCTACTTTTTTTCGATTCTTCCACAATTTTTCATAAACATCCTGAACAATATCACTTGCGTCTTCAGTATTCTGAAGATATTTAAGTGCGTAACCGTAAAGCCTGCCTGAGTAGTCTTTAACGGCGATATTGTACTCTTTTCTGTTCAAAAATCAGGTTTAATCTACAAGGTTTGGTCCCTCCCTAAACAGCTAAAACAACCTAACTACTCTAAAAGTTACACCTACCTATAGTTTTTAACGGTACTTTTTTTACAAGTTACTAATATTCCTCCTTAACTAACGGATTCTTAACATATTTGTTATACTTTAGTAATAGTACTTAAACCCCTATAAAATCAGCTAATTAAGATGGAAGTAACACGTTTATTTGACATTCCTTACTATCAAGTCGAAAAATACCCACAAGAGGATGCCTTTTGTGACAAAAAAGATGGAAACTGGGTAAAAGTTTCAAGTCAGGAATATATCGACAAAGCCAATGGTATCAGTCGCGGACTGATAAAAATGGGAATTCAGGCCGGTGATAAAATAGCCATGATTTCCAATAACCGTTCTGAATGGAACATTTGTGATATTGGTATTCAGCAGATTGGTGCCATCGGAGTTCCGGTTTATCCAACTATTAGCGAGCAGGATTACGAATATATTTTCAACAATGCTGAAGTGAAATTATGTATCGTTTCTGATCAGGAATTGGCCGATAAAGTAAACGCAATAAAAGATAGAGTTTCAACACTCACAGACGTTTATTCATTTGTGTCGGTGAATGGAGCCAAAATTTGGACGGATTTGCAAGCCGGTGAAAACGCCGAACTTGATAAGGAATTGGAGGATAGAAAATCAGTTATAAAGGGCGAAGATCTCGTTACACTTATTTATACTTCCGGTACCACGGGCAAACCCAAAGGGGTAATGCTCAGTCACAGCAACATTCTTTCAAACGTGCTTTCATGCGAACCGCGACTTCCGGTTGGAAAGGATGCCAGATCCTTAAGCTTTTTGCCGGTCTGTCACATATTTGAGCGAATGATTTTGTACTTGTATCAATATACGGGTGTTTCCGTTTACTTCGCTGAAAGTATTGATACGATTGGTGATGACCTTCGGGAGATTAAGCCAAACGTTTTTACTGCTGTTCCACGATTGTTGGAAAAAGTATTTGATAAAATTATTGCCAAGGGTGAGGCACTAAGCGGAGTTAAAAAGAAGCTGTTCTTCTGGGCCCTTGCCTTGGGAGAAGAGTGGGAATTAAAAGGAAAATCAGGCTGGTATAAGTTCAAGTTGGGCATCGCCAGAAAATTGATTTTTAGTAAGTGGCAAACGGCATTGGGCGGAAATGTAGAAGCGATTGCTTGCGGATCAGCTGCCTTACAACCTCGACTTGCCGGTATTTTTATGTCGGCAGGAATTCCGGTTATGGAAGGATATGGACTGACTGAGACTTCACCGGTAATTAGTGTTAACTGTGAAGACGATGACGGATGGATGATCGGAACTACAGGAACCGTTATTGATGGTGTAGAAGTCAAAATTGCAGAAGATGGTGAGATTTTAGTGAAAGGGCCAAATGTGATGATGGGATATTATAAGATGGAGGAGGAAACCACCAAAGTAATGATCGATGGATGGTTCCACACAGGAGACATTGGAACCTTGGTTGACGGCAAGTACGTGAAAATTACCGATCGTAAGAAGGAGATATTTAAAACCTCCGGAGGAAAGTATATTGCCCCGCAGGTAATGGAAAACAAGTTCAAAGAATCACGCTTCATTGAACAAATAATGGTGATTGGTGAAAATCAAAAAATGCCTGCCGCCTTTATCGTCCCTGCCGTTGATTATATTTTGGAATGGGCCAAACAAAATGGTCATGATGTGGGGGCAACTCAAGCCGAGATTTGCAAAAATCAATTGATTATTGAAACTATAAGGGCTGAAGTGGATCGTTTCAATACCGGTTTCGGAGATTGGGAATTGATTAAAGTTTTCGAATTAACGGATTGCCAGTGGACTCCTGAAACCGGAGAGTTGACTCCGACGATGAAACCGAAGCGAAAAGTGGTGATGGAGAGGCACAAGGATTTGTTTGCGAAGATTTATGGGTAGTTCTGATTTACTTCCATTTAAAGTTTAACAATGCGACGTTAGGCTAAAGTAGGCATTTAGTGCGGCGGCGCGAAGCACGCTGAACTTTAGCGACTTTGTTGTAGCTAGTTTTCAGTCACAAGTAGATGGATTTACAAGTAATACAGAATAGAATATACGAAATACGCGAACAGCGGATAATGCTCGACTTTGATCTTGCTGAACTTTATGAAGTAGAGACAAGGGTGCTAAACCAGACTGTTAAACGTAATGCAGACATTTTTCCTGACGATTTTATGTTCAAGCTTACGAAGGTAGAATGGGAGATGTTATCACAAATTGTGATGACATACCCTGCAAAACGACCCAAAACCGCCTTGCCACTTGCCTTTACCGAACACGGAGTTACTATGCTTGCCAATGTACTCAAAAGCAAAAAAGCTCGCCAAACCAGTATAGCCATAGTTCGTGCTTTCATTGCTCTTAAGCAATTCGCTCTTCAGTACAATGATATGGGCGAAAAACTCAAAGCCTTAGAAGCCAGGTACAACAAGCAATTCAGGGATGTTTATGAAGCCATAAATTACCTGCTACAAAAGGACAAAGCCCAAGTAAAACACAAGTACAGAGAACGAATAGGCTTTAAAACGGATGCGAAAAAGAAGTAAAAAAATATCAGAAATACCAAATAATGACAAGCCAAGCGAAAAATTATGATGGAGAAACACAAGGATTTGTTCACGAAGATTTATGGGTAAGGAATGTTTGAAGAGGAAGATGATTGCTTTGAAGATAGAGTTGAACAACTCGAAGTTTACCAAAAGGCAAATGAGATTTGCCGTCTATCCAGAATTGTCAGCGAATTAGTACTCAAAGACAAAATTGAGTGGACTGACGGCTATGAAGCCGAAATGGCCAAAGGAATAGCCGAACACATTCTAGAAAACAGTACCATAATTCCGGCAAAGATTGCCGGTGCGGAAGGTGGTGATCTCTATGATATTAGAATGGAGTGCGCCGCGATGGTAAGAAAATGTGCCATGGAAATTAGAGTAAATTGCAACGGCCTAAAAATGTGCAAATTTCCAGATGAAGATTATCTGGATTTGTTGCGGTCCGAGATCGAAGAATTTAGAGTTCTCTTTGCTGAATGGGTAAAAACATTTGATTCCGGAAATTATGTGATCGATCGTTGGGGTTTGTTTAATCCACCAAACGTTAACTTCGATGATCATGATCCCGATGATGATCTACCTTTTGATCCCCGAGATTTCTTAGATTAGGTGAGCAATAAAATTAAAGGAATAAAGAACGTACGAGCTTTATTGTAATGTTGGCAACAATTCACTTCTAGTGGTTTTTTCTAAACAAAAAGTAATCTTTGGGTAAGAAATGAAATTCAAGTTTCAAATAACTTTCCTCTTTTTCGGATCCTTATTATTTCAAATCTCTTTCTCTCAACATTATAGAGACTACTACAAAAACTGTTATAAAGCTGACAGCCTTATTTACGAAAAGAATTACACGCTGGCATTAGAAAAATACAAGTCAGCCTTTACATCAGTTGATTATGTGCATTATAAATATCTCCGTTCGGCGGCCAAATGCGCAATCCGTATCAAGGATTTTGAGAGCGCAGGCCGCTATCTTAGACAATCCATTATTAATACGGGTTTTGTTGATTTTTTTAGTGCTTTTAAAAGGGTGCCCTCCGGACGATTTAAGCGAACGACCTATTACAAGAATATTAAGGATAGTATTCCTCATTATTTAGAGCAGCACAAGAAGAATACTAACTGGGAATATTCAGCTATTATCGATAGTCTTCATTATGTAGACCAACGAATAATTCGAGGTAGTAAGCATGCAAAAGGAGATTATGACATAGATACTTCAATGTTACCGAGAAATAGATATGAATTAGATAGCACCAACTTTCAGACTTTGTTAGAATGTATTGAAAAATGGGGCTTTCCGTCGGAAGAACTAGTAGATGCAAATCCAATAATGATTCTACATCATAATATGAGACTGGAAAAGAACGAAAAATATCATCCAATCGCTTTTAAGGCTGTTTGGGAGGGTGATTGGGACCCGAGGAGCTTTTCCTGGATGTATGAACAATATTGCAAGTGGCATAAGGACAGCACATTTTTCGGACTTGGTGGTGATCTTTCTGAAGAAAATATAAAGAGAGTAAGTGAGAACAGAGAAAAATTTTATCTAAGACCTTTGTCTCATTCTAATATTAAAGCTGTAAAACCTTAAAGTCCAAGGACTACATGTCTATGCTAGAACTGCCGCCATCAATTCAATAAAGTTCACGCGCCTGCCGATAAGCGAATTATTAACAAACTTCTGGGCTAACTCTAAAAGATTCCGGATCGCGACCTCGCGATGCTCGGCCTTGTCCGGAATGACGGTTCTTCGGTTCAGGCTTTAAGAATAATCCGCCTTCAGGCTCATATCCAAACTATCAAATGAATGCGTAATCGCCCCGCATGAAATAAAGTCGACTCCGGTTTCGGCGAAAGCCACAATGGTTTCTTCATCAATTCCGCCTGAGACCTCCGTCTCATACAAATCGCGATCAATTAATTTCAAGGCTTTGGATAATTCGGCAGGAGAATAATTATCAAGCATGATTCGGTGGATGCCACCACATTCCAAAACCTCCTGTAGTTCTTTATCATTACGAACCTCTATTTCAATTTTCAGATCCAATTGATTGTAAGCCAGATACCGTTGGCATCCTTCAATGGCCCCCCTGACCCCCCCAGCATAATCGATGTGATTGTCTTTGATCAATATCATGTCGTATAATGCAAAACGATGATTCGATCCGCCTCCGATTTTAACAGCCCACTTCTCCATTAAACGAATACCGGGAGTTGTTTTACGAGTATCGAGCAATCGTGAATTTGTATGAGCAATCAGGCATGCCATATTATTAGTCTTGGTAGCAATTCCGCTCATGCGTTGCATGAAGTTCAGTACTAAACGTTCGGTGCTCAAAATGGAGGCTGAAGACCCTTGAACTGTGAAAGCGATATCGCCATTCTTCACCTCATCGCCGTCCTCCAAAATAGTAGTGACTTCCAATTGACTGTCGAGACGACTGAAGATGATTTTGGCTAATTCAATTCCGGCTATTATTCCAGAATCCTTAACAATAAGTTGTGCATTCCCAATTGCCGCTGGAGGAATTGTTGCCAGAGTTGTATGATCCCCACTACCCAAATCTTCTGCAAGGGCATTGTCAACGATCTTTAGTATTTCTTCTAAGTCGGGAGACTGCATTTATTTAGCAGTAACGAATGTCTTAATATCCTTTTCCGAAATCTTGTCGCTGCAGAGAATGATCAAACGCTCTACAATGTTTCGTAATTCCCGAATATTACCGGTCCATTCAACTTTTTGAAGTTCTTTGAGAGCTCCGTCTGTAAATGTCTTCGGCGACATTCCGTAATCCTGACAAATTTTTTCAATGAAGAAATTTGCCAGCAATGGAATATCGTCCTCTCGATCATTCAAGGAAGGTACTTCAATGATGATAACACTCAGTCGGTGATAGAGGTCCTCACGAAATGTTCCCTCCTCGATCATCTTCCGCAAGTCTTTATTTGTTGCTGTAACTACCCGTGGGTTTACTTTAATATCTTTCTCGCCACCGACTCTTGTAATTCGATTCTCCTGGAGAGCACGCAAAACCTTTGCTTGTGCAGAAGCACTCATATCACCGATTTCATCAAGGAAGAGCGTCCCTTCATCGGCTAATTCAAACTTGCCTTTTTTTTGCTTAATGGCTGAGGTAAATGCGCCTTTTTCATGACCAAATAATTCCGACTCTATCAATTCCGACGGAATCGCAGCACAATTTACTTCGATAAATAATGATTTTTTTCTACCGCTCTGCTCGTGGAGTTGGCGTGCAACAAGTTCCTTGCCCGAACCATTTGGACCCGTTATCAAAACCCTTGCATCAGAAGGCGCAACCTTGGCAATCATCTCATTGATTTCCTGAACCGGTTTTGATTCTCCAACAATACTGGAATTCAGGACTTGCTTTTTGATCTGAGTCTTCAAGACTCTTGTTTCTTCAACGAGGTCCGTTTTTTCCAATGCATTCTTTATCGTAACCAATATTCGATTGAGATCCAGAGGCTTTTCAATAAAGTCATACGCACCGCTCTTAATCGCATCAACTGCAGTTTCAATATTACCATGACCGGATATCATGATAATCGGTGTTTCCAGGCCATCATTTTTAAGTTTGGTCAATACCTCTAAGCCATCCATTTGAGGCATTTTAATGTCGCAAAAAATAACATCGTAGTTGCTCGCCTTTGCCTCTTCAACACCGGCAATACCATCTTCCACGACCTCAACTTCATACTTTTCAAATTCAAGAATTTCTTTTAGTGTTCGACGAATGCTACGTTCGTCATCGATAATTAGAATCTTCGGCATATTAGTGTAAATTCTGAGCGATAAAGATATTAATTTTTTCCATCGGTCATTCGTTCAACAATCGTACCGAAACAGGCTATCTAACTAAAATTAACTATTGACTGTTCGTCGAATTCAATTAATCTAAATGAACATGAGATGAAATCAATAAAAAAATTATCCCACTGCTTAAAATGATATATTAGAAATCGAAACCTTAATTTGCTAAATCCGTTGAAGGATATAACATATTAGTGGTTTTCTTTAGGTTTCAAAATCAAATTGGAATACCTTTTGTTATTGTCTACAGGATAGAAGTAGTATGATCAGGTTAATTGCCATAGTATTAGTGTGCCATCAATTTGCCTTATTTGCACAAGGACCGGGTCCTGATTGCAATAAGATTAAGAATGGTATTTCTTCTCCACAGGGGATAACCGAAATTAATGCTTCAGGTTGCGCGATTACAGAACTTCCTTCTTCAATTGGTCTTTTAAAGAACGTGGTTATCATAAATTTAAGTGATAACAACCTTCAATTCCTTCCTGAGGCAATCGGAGAACTCTTTAATTTGAAAGAGTTAAACCTTGAAAAGAATAAGTTGATTAACCTGCAACCGGCCATTGGTCGGTTATTGCGGCTGAAAGTATTAAACCTCACTGAAAATCAACTAAAGAAACTCCCTCGACCCTTTTGGAATTTAACCGGATTAAAGGAGTTGTACCTTAATGGAA
>CAZCAD010000098.1:0-3930 GCA_964496525.1 uncultured Flavobacteriales bacterium
ATACCAACCTCCACATTACTATACCCTCCAAAGGCCTGGTAGTGGGCACTGATGCCAACTTTATCCCCTCTGACGATTTGCAGCCCATTATTACGAATGAGATAGAGGTGATTATTAGCTCCGGCAAAATCAATCTTTTGGTTCGCCAGATCAATACTAACCAGCGAGAGGTCCATTCCATCAAAAACATCTGATTTTTCATTTTCGGTCTGACCAAATGCAACCATCAATCCTACTTGTAAAAAATTGAGAATTTGGGAAGGCATTGTCAGGCCTTTTTCATTGACTGCCTGATCAAGAAGATTTCTTCCAATAATACTCATCATGGCACCCGGTACCCCGTGTCCTGTACAGTCAACAACTGCCATAAGAATTTTGGCTTTATGACGATCCATCCAATAGAAATCACCGCTTACGATGTCACGAGGTTTAAATAAAACAAAAGTGTCCGGTAACAACTGTTCCATGAAGTTTTTGGATGGAAGCATTCCTGTTTGAATTCGCTTGGCATAGTTAATACTTGCCGTAATATCTTTATTCTTTTGTCGAACTTCCAGCGTTCGCTCTCTTACTTTCTGCTCCAAAGTATCATAGAGTTCTGCATTATCAAGCGCCGTTCCGATGTACGACGAAAGGGTTTTTAAAAGATCAAGGTGGTAGTTATGGTAAGCATCTTTTTTGAAACTTTGAACCGTAATTGCACCAAAGATTTTTTGATCAACAACCATAGGGTAAAACAGAACTGACCTTGGCATCTCTCCTGATGGTACTATTAAATTATCGACATACTTCTTGTAGTCCTTTGAGTTGTTATTGATAATTATTTTTTTCTGGTTCTTAATGCACCAAACCGTATAGTTATTGGGATCATCCATCGGAACAGTCATTTCAGGGTCTCGAATCCCACTTTCGATTTCGTATTTATAGATGACTGTGGCATCCTCTTCACTATATATCCTCACGCCAAAAATCTCTGCATCCATCATTTGATTGACACGTTGATGTACTTCTTCAAAAATCTCGTTAAAGTCCAAATTAGAAGAAATGAGCAGCCCGATGTCCGACAATATTTTTGTGTTGGAATAGTTTACTTCCAACTCTTCCTTCTGCTCTCGGACCATCTTGGTTCTTCTCTCAACCCTCTGCTCCATATTCTCATAAAGACCAGCATTTTCAATTGCAATCGAAGCAAAACTGGCAATCGAACGAACAATATCTACCTTATACTCGTCGTAAACATTTTTTTCAAAACTTTGAACGGTAATCACGCCAATGACTTCATCTTTCAGGATCAATGGTAAGTAGATAATAGAATCGGGAAGTCCGCCTGCAACCGGCGCGGAAATCTCCGCTTTCGGTACGTATTGACCAATGTCAGCATTATAATCTCCAATAACAATATCCTGCTTTCGCTTAAAACAGAGTACTCCAAGTCTTGTTTCATCATCCAGGTTAAAGGCGACGTCACCTAGTTTTTCGTTATTTTCGATAATGGCCGGAAATCTAAGTTCGTGGGCCTCCTCGTTATGCATCGCAATTCCAAAAACGGTCGCATCCATTAACTGATTAATATTCTCATAAACCTTGTCTATAATATCCTGGACTGAAAGTGATGATGTAATTTGCTTACCGATGGCAGAAAGTAAACGCGTGTTCTTATAGGTGTCACTCAATTTTTCCTCAGCGAGTTTCTTTTCGGTAATATCCCTGGCTATCATTTGATACCCTTTCGCCTTGCCGGATTCTGAATGTATTTGCAACTGGGCATTTTGACCTACCCAAATTACATCATCGTTCTTAGCCACCAGAGGAAATTCAATGTATGTACTTGGTTCTTTTTGATAAAATTGATCGGAATAGAACTTTTCAACCTCCTCCACATGATCCAGGCGAATCAGTTCTGTGAAATGCATATCCTTTAGTTCCTCTTTGGTGTATCGCGTGATAGCAGCCATCTTATCATTCACGAATGTGAATTTTCCGTTGAGATTGACCTCATAAATTGCGTCTGAAGAACCTTCAACGAGTCCCTCATACTGTTCTTCTAATTTGACCAGTTCAGTAATATTAGTAGCTACGCTGACATATTTATTCAGTTCACCGGTGTCGTCGAACACAGGATTTATGCTCATGGAAATCCAGTACTTGGTTCCATCTTTGTGATATGCTATTGATTCTCGGATAAAAGGAACCTTAGAGTCAAATAATACGGTTAATTGTCTTTTGTCTTCATCGGTCATTTCCGGTCCGGCGGTATAAATATCCACAATGTGCTTGCCCTTGACGTCCTTCATCTCCATCCCGCTTAATTCAGTAAAGCCCTGATTCACCCATAGAACCCTTACATGCGCATCAAAGATGATGATAGAGTTTGTTGTGTTACTCGCAACTAATGATAGTTCCTCCAGTTCATCTTTTTGCTCATTGAGCTGCACATTGATTTTATTCTTATGCCTTATTCTCAAAAATAGAAGAAAAGCAATAAAAAGGGCGGCAGAGGTCGCGCCAATTGCAAGATCGGTCATGAGTGCTGAATTCTGACTCTCTAAATTCGCTCTTTCTTTCTCTGATTTTATCCGCTCCAATTCATTTTCTTCGACTACACTTTCGAAGTCTGACTGGAACATCGCACTTTGCTCAATCAATCTTACGGTATAAATAGAATCTCTGAGTAAGCTGAATTTTTTATAGTACATCAGAGATTTATCATGATCACCCAGTGAGTCATGAACAGTAGCCAAAATTAAATAATTATCCAGTTTTTCTTTTCTCAGATCGTTGGATTCGGCAATCTCGAGCCCTAATTTTCCTTGTGCTAAAGCCAGGTCGTACTGACCCATGCCAAGATAAACAGCTCCAATTTCTGAATAGACATAGGCGGTAGAACGAAGATTGTTTTCGGCGCTAAAGTTTTTCTGAGCACGTCTGTAAAAATAAAGTGCCTTAGGATAATTGTTTTGAAGACGATGATACATGCCCAAGGTCACTAAAGCAGCGGGTGTGGAGCTTTCAAAATTATGCTGCGTTTCGATCCTAAATACTTTTTCATAATATTCCAAAGCAAGGAGTTCGTCCTCTTTTTGCAAATAAAGATCTCCGATGGATGAATATATTTCTGATAGCTCCTGATATATACCTCTATCTTCAGCTATTTTAAGCGCCTTGAAATTAAATTCCAAAGCCTTGTCGTATTGACCAAGTAAGAAATTCATATAGGCGAGTTGCCGAAGAATCAACATCACTTGCCTTTTATCCTTTTGAGCTTCAGCCAAATCCAATGCCTTTGTCAAATGTGGCAGTCCCTTATAGTAGTTGAGGGAGTAATTAATGTAGATATTGCCAATTCCCATGGAGGCATTGACGATTCCATCCTGATAATTCAACTCTTCGGCCAATTCCAAAGCCATCGTTGAATATTCCAAGGAAGCGTTGTAATCAACATCTAAAATTTCAATGGAAATTTCGTTCAAGAGATCAACCTTAGCCGCATCTTCCTGAGAACGAGATAGCGCCATGATTAGTGAATCAATCTTTCGTTGATTGAAGGGTTCTTCATCTCCCTGAGTAAAACCAACACATGACAAACTGACCAAGAGGCCAATCAAGAAAAGCCAAGACAATTGCACCTTTGGATACGTGGGAAAGATGTGCATATTAGTCAATTAATCTACTAAGGGATACGTTTAAAGATACTAATCTAAATGATTCAATATTGGTAGAAGCGCAGGAATTCGATTAAGGTCGTATTTTTCCCTATAAACATCTTTCAATATTAATCTCCAATGCCTAATCTAAAGGTTTCAAATAAAAAAAACCGTCGCGGTTAAATGTCGCAACGGCCCGTATAAATTTTTTATTTCAGCTACTCTTCGACAACTTGAAATTCAAATTCTTTTTGCACCTCTCGATGAAGGTTTGCCGAGGCTTTAT
>CAZCAD010000098.1:3940-6780 GCA_964496525.1 uncultured Flavobacteriales bacterium
CCGAGTTCTTTGATCGAATCTTCACCAATAATAGTGATCGATTTTCGATCTATCTCAACACCCAAAGCTCTGATCGCTTCTGTAAGTGCAATTGAGTTGATAGACCCAAAGATTTTACCACTCTCTCCAACTTTTGCCAGAACTTTGATTTCAAGTTCATGCAGTTGTGACGCAAGTTCATCCGCGGCTTCTTTCACTTTTGCTTCTTTATGACCTCTTTGCTTCATTACTTCGGCATGAGCCTTTTTCGCAGAATCAGTAGCTATCACGGCATATCCTTGTGCGATTAGAAAATTTCGACCATAACCGTCTTTTACGTTTACCACTTCATCTTTATAGCCGAGCTTATCTACATTCTTCCTTAATATCACTTCCATAATGCTGGATTTAGTTCTCTATTAGATTATTTCATCAAATCGGCTACATATGGTAAGATTGCCAGATGTCTGGCCCTCTTCACCGCTTTATTCACCTTCTTTTGAAATTTCTGCGAGGTGCCGGTAACTCGTCGAGGTAAAATTTTACCCTGTTCGTTGATAAATTTGATTAGAAAATCCGGGTTCTTGTAGTCAATGTACTTTATTCCGCTTTTCCGAAATCGACAATATTTCTCCCTCTTAATATCAATATTAATTGGAGTTAAATATCTTATTTCTGAATTTGACATTATATTTTTTTTAGACCTGCCTGATGGCAGTCAGGTTAAACAATTAAGTTGCAGGAGCTTCTTCAGTTTTCTCCTCCGCAGGTTCTTCATTCTTAGCCTGATTTCTCGTTTTTTCAGCAAACGCAATGTGATCCTTGTCCATTCTCACGGATAAAAATCGCATGATTCTTTCGTCACGCTTAAACTCTACCTCCAGTTTTTGGATCAATGACCCATCATCTTCAAACTCCACCAGGTTATAGAAGCCGGTTGATTTTTTTTGAATCTGGTAGGCCATTTTTTTCATACCCCAAAATTCATTGTGCTTAATCTTACCGCCGTTTTTAGCGATATAGTCTTCGTATACCTTTACTGCTTCCTTTGCCTGTTCTTCAGACAAAACGGGAGTTAAAATGAAAACAGTTTCGTACCTATTCATAAATTTGACTTAAAATTAAATTCGGCCCTGCCTGACGGTTTACCTGCCCTGCCTACCGGCAGGCCCAAGGCATGGTAGGCATGTGGCATAGACGGGCGCAAAGATACAGTTATTCCTGAAAATCCAAGATTTTACGAACAAAAATATCGGAATTTCCAAGGAAATAAAATGTTAATAATTCCCAAGCAAAACAAGGTCGATTAGATGGGCTAAATGTTATATTTGTTTATCAATTTCAACTATGAGTAATTACGTCGTTTCGGCGCGAAAATATCGTCCACAAACCTTCGATACAGTTGTTGGTCAAGATGCCATTACCACAACATTGAAAAATGCGATTCGCAATGGCCATTTGGCCCAGGCATTCCTGTTCTTCGGCTCTCGGGGCGTTGGTAAAACGACAACTGCAAGAATTTTAGCGAAGACGATTAATTGCCTGGATCTTCCTGATTCAATCGAGCCTTGTAATAATTGTGAGTCGTGTACATCCTTCAATGAAGGACATTCTTTTAACATTCTCGAACTCGATGCCGCCTCTAATAATTCGGTTGACGACATTCGAAATTTGATTGATCAGGTACGCATTGCTCCTCAAATTGGTAAGCACAAGATCTTTATCATCGATGAGGTACATATGTTGTCCGCGTCTGCTTTTAATGCCTTTCTAAAGACGCTCGAAGAGCCTCCTGAACACGCTGTATTTATTCTTGCCACAACTGAAAAACACAAAATTTTACCGACGATTTTATCTCGCTGCCAGATCTTCGATTTTCATCGCATTCAGATACGGGACATCATTGATCACTTGAAACAGATTGCCGAAAAGGAGGGTATTAAATTTGATGAAAAGGCCTTGCACATAATTGCGCAGAAGGCAGATGGAGCATTGAGAGACGCGCTATCGATCTTTGACCAAATTGTCTCGTTTAGCGCAAACGAAGTGAGCTATGAAGCTGTTTTGGAAAACCTGAATGTTCTGGACTTTGACTATTACTTTCGTTTAGTTGAATTTGCTCAGGATTCTAACATTCCGGAATCATTATTACTCTATAACGAGGTGCTAAGTAAAGGATTTGACGGTAGCCAGTTCTTGATTGGATTATCGGAGCATTTACGAGACCTATTGGTTTGTCGGGATGAACGTACCATTGAGTTACTGGATGTACCGGAAGAAATTCGAGCACGATACCTGGAGCAAGCAAAAGTTATAGATGCGGAATTCGCCGTTGTAGCTCTGGATCTAATTCGCGATGCCGAGATTAAATATAGAGGAAGTCAGAACAAACGCTTAACTGTAGAACTGTGCCTGATGAAATTTTGTTCGATCGTTCCGGCTCAAAAAAAGGAGGCCGTATCCTAAATTTTCGTGACATAGAAATTATCCCATTTGACGGACAGTTTGATCAGTCAAGTAAGTCTGAGTCGAATGAGGTATCAAAAGTCAATGATGTTTCTGATATAGAACCTACTGAAATTCAAATGGACAGGGAGCCGCCAAAGAAATTTATGATCAACCCAAACAGTGGTTTGAACACCCTAAATATCGGAATAAAAGATGTTCTTGAGGGTGGTAAGAACAGTGATCAGAAGGATGAAACAACAAGGCAACTGAGAGCAAATACATTTACCGATGAGGAACTCAAATTAGCCTGGCATTCATACGCACTGAAAGTTAAGAGCGAAGGGCGAAATCGAATTCATGCTACCTTAACAACGGCGAAATGGAATGTGAGTTCTGATTTAAAAATTACGATC
>CAZCAD010000098.1:6807-9106 GCA_964496525.1 uncultured Flavobacteriales bacterium
AAAATGAAAAGGGTCCACTCTTAGAGTTTCTTCGGAACGAAGTCGATAATGACACGCTCAGCTTAGAGTATGAACTGATCGCCGTTGAGAAAATAAAGTTCAGCAGCGGAAAATCGACCTTTGAAAAATTGGCAAAGGAAAATACGTCTCTCAATAAGCTCAGGAAATTGTTCAACCTGGATATTGAGTATTAAGGGAGCTTCTTCTCGATGTTAAAGCACATTAAAAATATTGGTCCGGGAGCCATGGTCGCGGCAGCGTTTATTGGGCCTGGTACAATAACAACGGCTACTCTGGCAGGTGCCTCATACGGCTACACTCTTCTCTGGGCTGTTATTTTTTCAGTTTTCGCATGCATCATCTTGCAAGAAATGACGGGCAGGCTTGGAGTTATCGGGCAAATGGGCTTAGGAGACGCGATCCGTCATAAAATCAGAGGAAAAGTAGCATTCATCTTGTCGGCAACCTTAGTAATTGCTGCAATATTTGTGGGAAATGCGGCTTATGAATCGGGCAATATTTCAGGAGCGGTCTTAGGATTTAAAGCAATCGTTGGAGAAGAAGCATCTATTGCTGATTATCTACCTTTTTCCATAGGATTATTAGCCGCTGTGATACTCTTTATCGGAAGCTACCGCCTGATCGAAAAGACACTGATCGTTTTGGTTGCAATCATTGGTTTAGTATTTCTTATAGCCGCAATAATGTTAAAACCCGATTTTGGGTTAATTCTGGAAGGAATGTTCATTCCGAGTATTCCGGAAAAATCCGTTTTGATAATTGTCGGATTAATTGGGACAACAGTAGTTCCGTACAATCTATTTCTTCATGCCTCGGCATCCAAGAAGAAGTGGAAAGATTCTAAGCAAATGGGGCCAGCCAGATATGACACTATCTTTTCGATCATTTTTGGCGGGCTAATCACAATGGCAATCCTGATTACGGCAGGTGCCGTACTACAATCTACCGGAGCTGATGACATCAATCCTTCAAACCTCGGTGGGCAGCTTCAACCCTTACTGGGAAATTGGTCAAACGGCTTTTTAGCGATGGGATTTCTGGCAGCAGGATTATCCTCAGCAATCACGGCACCATTAGCTGCCTCCTATGCGGTATCAGAATTATTAAATTGGAAAAGTCGACTAATCGATATTCGATTTCGGTTGGTCTGGATCGTAATCATCATCTGCGGCGTTCTCTTTGCTTCCATCCCGAACTGGAACCCTGCTTCGGTTATTCTCTTCGCTCAAATTGCAAACGGGCTGTTGCTGCCGATAATCGCTATCTTTCTGCTAATAGTTATGAACGATCGAACCATTCTCGGTGAACAGACGAATGGTCGATTGAGCAACGGCCTCGGGATAATCGTCATTCTAATTACGATTGGTCTCGCAATAAAGGGGGTGGGAGCCGCACTGGGACTAATAGGATGATGTTTCGAATTGATATTAACTGTGATCTTGGAGAATGCAACGATGAGGTCGGCCTCGATCGTGAGTTGAATATACTTCGATTGGTTTCCTCTGTTAACGTATGCTGCGGATTTCATTCCGGAAAGACCAAATACATTGAGAAAATAATTGAAGAAGCAGTTAGCCTGGGACTTAATATAGGCGCTCATCCATCTTATCCTGACAGAAGAGGATTTGGCAGAAGACCAATGGAAATTGTAGCCACTGAACTCAAAAATCTTTTGATCATTCAAATCGAACGGATTTGGTCGATGGTAGATTCGAAAGGAGGAAAACTGACTTATGTGAAGCCTCATGGCGCTCTCTACAATAAGGCGGTTGGTGAGGTGGAGGAGGCGCAAGTCATAGTCGACGCTGTAAAAGAATTCAGTAGTAAATTGGCGATAGTGGGGCTTCCAAACTGCGCGCTATCCAATATTTCTACTAAGAATGGGCTCAGATACATTCCGGAAGGTTTTGTAGACCGAAACTACAATAGTAAAGGTGGATTGGTAGCCAGGACGGAGGTTGACGCACTGATAGAAATCGAAGATGATGCGGTAATTCAGGCAGGATTACTTGTCAAAGATCAATGTGTACTGGTGGAAGGTCAAAAAATACCGATGAAAGTTGATACCCTCTGTGTTCACGGTGATCATACAAACTCCCTAAAAATCTTATCGGCTATAGTCAAGAATTTTAGCATCGCCGAAATTGAAATTAGGAGCTTTACCGAATAATGAAGATCAGAAAATACGGAAATAAGGCTTTGATTGTAGATTTTGAGGAAGAATCGGCTGATATTCTGTTCCAAAAAATACATTCTTTAAAGAAGGAGTTGAATCGAT
>CAZCAD010000099.1:0-9072 GCA_964496525.1 uncultured Flavobacteriales bacterium
CGAAGGATTGGATTATAATTGCCGCACGAATCAAGAAGAAATTTTTGGTCCGGTGGTGACGATTACCCCTTTCGATTCGGAAGAAGAAGTATTGAAAATGGCGAACTCTACGCAGTATGGTCTTTCAGCGACGATCTGGACTGAGAATTTGAGCATCGCACATCGTGTAGCTGACGAGGTACATGCAGGAATCGTTTGGGTAAATTCATGGCTGGTGCGTGACCTGAGGACTCCGTTTGGAGGGGTGAAGAGTTCCGGGGTCGGTCGAGAAGGTGGGTTTGAAGCACTGCGCTTTTTTACTGAGCCGAAGAATGTCTTTATTAAAAGTTGATCATAGTCCAATGACGGATTGGCAGACCGATTAGGTGTCGACCAACTCTGATCAATTTTGATTATCTTTTCCATTTCGGAACAAGTGTTCCTAACATAAATCAATGAAAACGCATTTTCTCTTATTCTTGCTTCTGGCTATCGTATCATATTCATATTCGCAAGAGGATTGTGCCAACGGCATTGATGACGACGGCGATGGATTAGTCGATCTTAATGACAGTGAATGTGACTGTGCCGGCTTTGTCGACATTGGAACCGGTATTTTATTAAATCCATCTTTCGAAGACATGAGTTGTTGCCCCACCAGTGTAGCCATGCTTTCATGTGCTGATGATTGGGTAAGTGCCTCAAGTGCTACGACAGATTACTTTCACACTTGCGGTATAACGGAGAAACCCGGAATGACCCCACCGCTTTTTCCACTCCCAGGAGGAGGTTCAGGGTATGCAGGCTTTTATGAGCAAGGAAGTATAGAGTGGCAAGAGTATGTTGGGCAGTGCTTGGGTTCTACACTCTTGGGAGGCACCTCATACACCCTTAATTTTTGGATGGCTTGGGGTGATGAGGGAAACGATATCGATATTGCCATTTTTGGTACTCCGACCTGTACAGATTTGCCCTGGTCAGGGAATATGTGCCCGACTTCGACCGGGGGTAGTTGGGAGCTGTTGGCATCCACTCCGGTTCTGGTTCCTACAGATGGCTCTTGGGTACAAGTTACCATGAGTTTTATCCCTTCTGTTGATATCAGTGCAATAGTAATTGGAAGCGATTGCGAGCCTTTACCATCAATCTGGGATTTCTTCTATGTCGATGAAATGATGTTGATTGAAACCGGTACATATCCGGGAGTAATCATTTCGGAGACCGGTAGCTGGTGCGGTAATGATTTAGTTCTCAACGCCACAATTTCGGCTAGTGGTGGGAACTGGCAATGGTTTTTAGAGGGTGTTGCACTTCCAGGCGAAACATCAACGACATTGGATGTCATGACTACCGGTGCCGGAAATTACTCAGTCGTATATACGATAGCTGATAGCTGCGATATGGCCAACCACCTTGTTGTGCACACGGTAAACCTGAATGCAGATTTCATCTTTTCTGATCTTTGTCTTGGAGAAACTACGATATTCACGGACGTAAGCACAGTTGGAAGCGGATCAATTACGAATTGGGATTGGGACTTTGGTGACGGTAATTTCTCAACCGATGCGATTACTTCAAATACTTACGCTACTGCCGGAACGTACACGGTCACCTTGACAGTTACTGACGATTCGGGTTGTGAAAGTGTAAAGACGATTGTTATTGACATTGACGATTGTTATGCGGGTGAAGTCGATAATGCAATGTTAGAGTCTGTTGTTCTCTATCCAAATCCTGCAAACGGATTGGTCACAATCGATCTCAATGAAAAGCATTCAGACATAGAAGTTACCGTGACGGACGTTTTAGGCCGATTGTTTTATAAAAATAATTACCGTAATCAATCAAATATTTCCGATATACCCATTGAAGGGTGTGGAACTTTTATTATAAGTATCCGAATAGATCGAAATGAGGTATATAAATTCAGACTAATTAATTATTGACCTATTGCATCAAAGAAGGAGCTATCTCTCAATAATAATTTTCTGCATTTCACTGCCGGGTATATGTCAAACAACGACCGTTGCCGAAAGATCAAAATTGTTATTTGATGTCATTGCTACAAATCATTATACCTCTCCCGGCATAGATGATTCTTCGTCCAGCTTTATTTTTGATTCGTTTTTAGAAACCCTCGACCCGGGTGGAATGTTTTTCATAAAGGAAGACATCGAAAAGTTTGAGGCGTATCGATACAGTATTGATGATGATGTTAAGTTCGGGAAAATGGAGTTTTTCTCACTGTTTGCAGAAACCTATAAAACCAGATTGAACGCAGCCTTGGAGCATTTGGATGAAATCGAACAAATGGAATTCGATTTTTTGAAGGATGAAAAAGTAAACTTTGGGAATGGTGAAATATATAAGCCATCCGCCTCGGAAGAAGAATTAAAGGATAAATGGAGGTTATGGGCAAAGTACTCGATCCTGGAAGAGATTTTCGATTATGATTATCTGGAAAACCCGACCGAAGCCCCCCTTGATTCACTGCTGCAACATGTCAATGACGCAAGAGACTATGTATTTAAAGATGAGCGATTTTACATCAAAAATTTCCTGGAGAACCCGAATGGATTCGAATCTTATTTAGGCACCTTTTATCTCGATGCGATAGCCAGTTCTTTTGACCCGCACTCTTCTTATTTCTCGCCGGTTGAGAAACAAAAATTCCAGGATGATTTGTCGCGAGGGAATTTTGAATTTGGCTTTTCCCTGGTTGAAGACAAGAAAGGAGTCATTACAATTTCTTCACTTATTCCGGGAAGTCCGGCTTGGAATTGCAATCAATTGAATTCCGGCGATCAACTTATTTCAGTAGAATTGAAAGGCGAAAAAAAAATTGACTTACGAAAAAAATCACTTGATGATTTCAAGATAATTATGATAAATACTGACCCTGAAACAGTTGTATTAAAAATCGTAAAGGCTAACGGAATTCAGCAAAAAGTTGAGCTGACAAAAGGAGAAATATACGTGGAGGAAGACGTCATTAAGAGCGTCATTTTGGAAGGAGAAAAGAAAATCGGTTATATCACACTACCTGACTTTTACACCGATTGGGAGGATGAAGGAACCTTGGGTTGTGCCAACGATATAGCCAAAGTGATTCTAAAACTTCAAAAGGAAAACATTCAGGGATTAGTTCTGGATTTTCGAAATAATGGCGGTGGTTCCTTGAGAGAGGCAATTGACCTTGCCGGAATTTTTATCGATTGGGGACCCTTGACCGTATTTAAAGAAAAGGGAGAAAAACCATACTCAATTAAGGATTTAAACAAAGGCAGCATTTACAATGGACCACTCTTGATCCTGGTAAATAGCCTGAGTGCTTCCGCAACCGAAATCTTTGCCGCAGCCATGCAGGATTATAATCGAGCTTTGATTGTTGGAAGTGCGACCTACGGGAAAGCAACGGGTCAGGTCGTTTTGCGGATAAACGCATTGAGCGAAACAGACGGGTTTGTTAAAGTGACAACTTCCAAGTTTTACAGGATAAACAATGGTACACATCAGAAAGTCGGAGTACAGCCGGATGTGAATATTCGGGATATATATGAACTGTATGACTACAGCGAGTCTACGTACACAAACGCATTAGTAAATGATTCAGTAATAAAGAAACTATATTTTACGCCAATGGCCGAGTTTAATTCGGGAGAATTAAGCAGCAAATCTCAAGCGAGGATGAACCGACACAGTAATTTTCAGAGACTGACTTTTGTCCTGGATTCCTTGCAGGAGTCTTCCATACAGAGAGGTAATGTATCTCTGAATATTCTGGATTACCAGCAAAGTCAAAAGGAATTTGAACGATTTCTTGGAGACCTTTTTGACGAAGACTCTTATTCAACAGAAATATATAGGGCGGTGAACAATCAATTTGATCAGAAAATCTTACAGCTCAATGAGTATAGAAAGGAATTGAATCAAGAATATCTAAAGAGAATAGAATCTGATTTGTATATTGAGGAAGCTTATAACATCCTGTTGGACCAAATTCGTCTGTCCAGTAATTAAAGAGATCAGTATGAAAACCGTTTTGTCCCTGGTACTAATAATGTTAGGTGTATTCAATCACGCCCTTACCCAATCTCCTGTTGACTATATGAATAAAATATCTGAGCAGGCCTATAAAATCAGAAAGGACTTTTGGGATTATACAAATGCGGTCGCACATGGCAAAAGTGCGAGAAAGGTGGACAAAAGAAGAACGGAATTGATCATCACCTCAGAAAGTGCCTTAAAGGCGGTAAAGAATATGCAAGGATTTGGTGGCAGCACTGAGTATAGGGATTCGGTGGTTTCCTATCTCAACATTAACCTTCATTTACTTCGTGAAGATTATGCGAAGATTGTGGATATGGAAGAGATTGCTGAGAGATCGTATGACAATATGGAAGCCTACATTTTAGCGAAGGAAGCCGCAAATGATAAAATGGATGCTGCCGGAGATATGTTGGTTGCACAGGAGAAAAAATTTGCCGCTGATAATGACGTCGAACTGATTGAAGGAGAAGAGACAAAACTGACTGCGAACATGAAAGCCGCCAATGCAGTTTACGATTACTATAATGTGGTTTATCTAATCTTTTTCAAATCATACATTCAAGAGAAATATTTGGTCGGGGCAATGGGAAAGAGAGATGTAAGTGGAATTGAACAAAATAAAAATGCATTGTCAACTAATTCGAGAGAGGGTTTGACTAAATTAAGGGCGATCAAAGCTTTTAATGGTGACAACACAATAGTCATTGCATGCCGTAAGGTGCTGGAATTTTATAAGGATGAATCTGAAAACAGTATAACCGCTATTACAGATTATTACCTAAAAACGGAAAATTTTAATATCATCAAGGCTTCTTTCGAGCAAATAAAAGAAAAGAATAGAACGCAGGAGGATGTTGATAAATACAACAAGGCTGTAAATGAGATGAATGATGCGGTCAACACCTTCAACGAGACGAATGCTAAACTCGATACAGAAAGAGTTCGGACTCTTGAGACCTATAACAAGGCAGTGGCTAAGTTTACAGACAAGCATGTTCCTAAGGGCAAGGCGAAGTGATTGCTAATTAGGAACATAAGTCTTTGTTTTTCTATCTTGACAATTGCAGCCTGCGTCGAATGTCATAGCTAATTCGGCTAAAAACAGACTCTTTCTGGGCAAATATTAGTATCTTTTCGTTCACCACTATTTCGTAGTTTATTATCCAATGACTAAAACGATCTTATTTACTTTGTTCTTAATGTTCGGCGGTTATTCTATTTCTCAGGAAGACTGCGCGAATGGGATTGACGATGATACCGATGGACTTGTTGATTTGAATGATCCTGATTGCGACTGTGCCGGTTTTACGGTTTCAGGATCAAATGTAATCACGAACCCATCTTTTGAAGACATGCTTTGTTGCCCAACAACATTTGGACAGTTAACCTGTGCCGATACCTGGTTACAAGCGACGACCACGGCCGGTGGTTTTGCCGATTATTGGAATACCTGTGGATTGTTTTCCTCGGGAGGTTTGCTAACCGACGCAGTTCTGCCTGCACCGGATGGGAATGGTTGGGCGGGATTTTTAAGTGGTTATAATGCTTCTGCAACTCACAATGAATATTTAGCAAAGTGTCTGACAGGAACATTGGTTGGCGGAACATCCTACACCTTGAATTTATGGATGGCCAGAGGCGATGGCAGCCTGGATTTAAACTTGACGGTCTATGGAACTCCAACTTGCACAGATCTACCCTGGACCACGAATACCTGTCCCGATGGAATAGCAGGATGGCAGGAGTTAGGGGCGACCATGATTAATTTTCCTACGTACGGTGATTGGTACGCATTTAGCTTAACTTTTACACCGTCGGTCGATATAAACGCAGTTGCGATTGGTGGTAATTGTATAACGTCTACTGTACCTGCGACTGATACTTATAACTACTATTATGCCGATCAGCTGGAATTAATCGGAAGTGGTGGCTTTACAGGCGGTAATATAACTGAATCAGGTGGTGGCCTCTGCTCGAGTGATAATTTAACCGCTTCGATAGGTGCCAGCGGAGGGGCATGGCAATGGTATCTCGAAGGTGTTGCATTGGTTGGTGAAACTGCCAGTTTATTGGATGTCACAGGAACAGGTGCCGGAAATTATTCGGCTGTTTATACGATAGCAGATAGCTGTCACCAACTTGATTATACCTTAACAGCCGGAACCGTTAACGCCGATTTTAGCTATGTTGATTTATGTTTTGGCGACCTTACCTCCTTTACCGACCTTACGACTTTCGGTAGCGGGAGTATCGTATTCTGGTTATGGGATTTGAGCGATGGTGGTTTTTCCTTTCTTCAAAATCCGACTCATGCATATAGTAGTCCCGGCTCGTATAGCGTGACCTTAACGGCCACACATGATTCGGGTTGTGAAAGTGTAAAGACTATTATTATTGACATTGACGATTGTTATGCGGGTGAAGTAGATAATGCAATGTTAGAGTCTGTTGTTCTCTATCCAAATCCTGCAAATGGACATGTTTCTATCGATTTAAAAAGGGCATATAATTCCGTTGAGATCTCAATTACTGATGCTTTGGGCAAGAGTGTGTATGCACAAAACTATTTAACGACCTCTCTGATCGAAGATATTAATCTGCCGGCAGATGGAGTTTATTTCGTTAACATTCGAATAAATGATTCTACTCCAAGGGTTATAAGGATTGTTAATGAGTAATCCGGCTAAAACGCGACTACTTTTTTCTGAAGATTCTAAAAAATCCAGTCAGGTAATGACTGTTAATTTTTAGTTAAACTCTTTAAAATATTCACTTCCTGTTTAAGTCTGCCTATATTTGTCCCATCCCAATGTCAATCGAGAATGCTGATTAAAATCAAATTGGTGGCCGAACTAATTGACATTCAAACCTCCCCGATTTCATTTTTTCTTTATAGTTTGGTTCTTTGAACTAAAAGTTTACGCTATGAAAAAAATCAACCTGATGCTAGCCACTCTATTTATACTAGTTCGGGCGTATGCACAAAAAAGCGCCGATAAAAAGGTGGCTACAAAATTCATTTATCTACCGCCTTATGATGTTTCTGCCGCGGACCCTGCGACGATAACGGCGGATTTTGCTGCGGGAAAAGTCACGATCGGAACAAAAAAGTTATCCGATATGGAGTCAACCTGTTCTAGAAAGGGAGCTGAGACTTTGAAAGAATCCATCGTTAAAGTCACCACCTATTATTATACTATTAACATGACAACCTCAGAATCCTTTATGGTTGCGCGAGATGCTGCAGGAGGAGTTTTATATTCTGAGCAATTGTCAAAAGCCGAACCTTCAACTTTCACCTTTGGCAAGGACAAATGTGAGTACTGGCAGGCGGAAAAGATGAAAAAAGATTATGCGGCGAAGGAATCATCAATTATGCAAAGCGGTGAGCGGGATTTTGTCAACCAACAGTATAATAAAGCGAGGCAGGTTGCGAAACAAAATTTAACTATCACTAGCATTCCCGAAGAACTACGAGTGTACTACGCCAAGGGAAAAGAGTTTGATTATAAAGATTTAGAGTCAGCAATGACTACCGCCCTCGACGCTTATGAAGAAATTGGAAACAAAGGACCTTCCGATGCAAACTTTGCCAAGTTGAAAGAATGTATCGTCATTTGGGAGAAAGAACTGCAAGAAACAGATGCGGAGAACAAGGGGGCCAGAATAAACAAGAAGATAGCCAGAAGTCTTCACGAAAACTGTTTCAACGCTTACCTTTATACCTATCAAATTGAGGAGGCTAAAGTTCATGGCAGAAAAGCTTTGAAACTATGGGGCAACTTCACCAATAACCAGACAATTCGATTAAAAACACAGATCGCTGCAATGGACAGAAGAAAAGCCGGAGTTAGAGCGAATGAAGGATTGGTGGCAAATCTGTCGGATCTTAATGCAAAAGCTTCCGCATTCAAGAAAGTGAACATCAAGGTTAATAAATTGACAGCCGCTGATGTTCCGACCCTGAAAGCAGAATATCAACAACACGGCTTAGCATCGAGGATAGCTGAAAATGAGGAACAGAATGCAGATGAAGATGCCTTAATCGAATCCGGTGAATTGAATCCATATCAAAAATATGTGACCAAGTCAGCATCACAGGGAGATATAATTGTCATGTCGACTCTGACAATGCAGCCGGAATTAACTGAGTTACCTAAGGAAATGTGCGAACTTACTTCATTGGAACAAATCAGCATCTGGGGTAATAAAATAAGCTCGGTATCTCCGGACATTGGCAAACTGGAGAATCTAACAAAACTGAGCTTAAATAACAATCAGCTAACTACACTTCCTCCGGAAATTGGACAGTTGACGAATTTGAAAACCTTGAGTTTGAATAAAAATCCAATATCTTCTTTACCTGAAGAAATTAAAGGATGTACTTCGCTCAAAACATTGAATTTAAAAGGAAGTAGCATATCGTCCGGTGATCAGGCGAAATTAGCAGAATGGCTGCCAAATTGTAAAATTAAATACTAGAAAAAATGAAAACGACTAAAATAATTATTATAGTTTCCGTTATTGGTTTTATCGGTTTTGGATGTGCGGGAAAAGAAAATACACCTCCGGAAGAATTGATTCAGGGAAAATGGCTTGTTGATGAGGCGGAACTTCTTGGCGCTACCATTCCGGGAGATGGATCCTATCTTACATTTAACGCCTGTGATGGAGCGGGTCTATGCGGAGGTGTCGATTACATGGCTGACGGAGGTACTACCGGCAGTTTTACTTACACGCTCTATGCCGAAGATTCTTTGGTAATCGTTGATACCATTTCAAATGGTGGCGCATGGACGGCGACCTGGGATATTCTGGAGTTGACGAAAACAAGATTGAGAATGATCGCCAACTCAATTTTCGGAACCGTCAAATACGAGTTTGACAAACAGTAATAGCATCCGGTTTTAGTTTGAATGGATAAAGGGTTCTTCTTTTATAGGGGACCTTTTTTGTTTGGGGCTTGTTTTTCATTAGCGAAGCGGAATTGTTTATCCCTAAATAGGGTTGACCGTTTTTAGTTATTAATTTTCGTTGTTAAAT
>CAZCAD010000100.1:0-8056 GCA_964496525.1 uncultured Flavobacteriales bacterium
ATATGCGGCTCAACCACTCCTTTGGCAAAGTAATCAACCTCGGCGGTATTACAGAAAAGTACCTGCTCATTTTTAAGGGATTTAAACTCTTCATATACCGCTTCCTCGGCGACCAGATCAGCTAAGGAAAAATTCGCCGGGCGTTCAGCGATAATTATCCAATAACTTGCCTCAACACCTGCTTCCCAAACTTCTTCTTTTGAGTGTAATTTATTTTCTGTCCCTTCCTCATTGCTGAAATAGTACTGCAATCCCGCATCTTCCATCAACCTCACGCCCACCGAAAGTGAAGATGGCATAAACCAACTTTCACCAAAGGGAAGGTTCATAATGAATTGTTTGTTAGGATCGGCTTGCTCAACTTTTAAAGAATTGTAGATTCGCTCCACCTCATCAAAATAGTCGCAGACCTCCTTTACTTTTCCATACAACATTCCGAAGACCTTGATCCATTCCAGACGAGCCAGCTGGGTTTCTTCTAAATACTCAGCAATCAATAAAGTTTGAACTCCTTTCTTTTCATAGTTCAGTTGCTCTGACCTACCAAAAGGATAGCTCAATAAGAGATCAGGCTCGCTATTTAATAAAGATTCCAACTGAATATTTTCGGATAGACAAAGCTCCACGGCCCGATTATTTTGCAAAATTTTCCTGACCGAATCACGACTGATGTATTTAATTCCGCACAGTCCAACTACGGTTTCAAGCTCATTTAAAACATCTATAAATGCCAGATGAGTAGTCGATTGTGATGCTATGCGATTCAAAGAGTAAGGAATAATATTGACCGTATTTGGACATGCATTCCTGTCATGTTCTATATAGGCGCTATCTCTGAAAGGTTCATTATCCAAAAAAGAATGGGTAATGATCTTTGTATATCCATCAGAATATTCCATTTCAAATCCCTTGGCATATTTAATCTCTATTTCTTCCCTGACTCTGTATTTCTGTGATGACAGATCATCTTCAGCCGTCTCCGATTTTTCGTGTGAAATACAAGAAAACATGAAAACAGTCAGGAATATGAGGATCAGAAATTTCACTCCAGTACTTTGTCCATCGTATAATCCAACAACTTTCTCCATCCCTTCCACTCCGCATGATTATTTATGGAGCTATTGTGCCAGACGAACATAAAAACTCCGCCGACATCCTCTACATTCTCAATGAGTTCTTCGACTTCCAACCTTGCTTCCAACGGTTTCAAACCTAAATAGTCCTTTAATGCGCCATCCATGTACGCAAAAGGAAAAACCAATAAGTCCGTTTGTTGATTCGCATCCAAATCGAACCATTGAAAAGGAAAGGATGTTCCTGCCCGAAATCCAATGTTGTCGGCGAAACCCATGGAATAGTCCCTTGTTATTCCGGTCGCAAGCAACATTTTGTAAGTTTCCGGCATCTTGAGCCGCAGGTAATGTTGTCGGCTCTTATTAATCGAATGACCGACAATCTTTTCCAAACGCCGTTTTTCTTCAGCAAGCTTTGAGGGATTTAAATGAGATTTATAGGATGGGTGAATTCCCATTCCCCCACCAGCATTCAAACCTCGAATTACCGAAGCCAGCTTCTGATTTTTCCAGTGAATATTCTTGTCGTATTTAGACAAATCACCGAGCAGGGCAAAACAAATTACGCGGTCGACTTTTGCTGCGACTTCATAAATTATCGAATAGGTATCAAATGGATCCGCTTGTTTGTTTCTCAGAACCAAGCGACGGGCTTTCTTATTATCACTCCTTAAATAGCCTCCCACAGTCCGAATCAATTTCTTGTTTTTGTAGGCCCAGGCAACATCAATATCAAAGGAGGGAACAGCCTCGAAACGGTCAAGAACAGGCTTATAATTCAATCCCAAATCGTCCCACAGTTTTTTTACAAGCTCGTCTACCATTGGCCTTTTGTGTAAACCTAATTTGACAAGGGAGTGGTTTTCGGATTTCAAACGATCATGATCGTCCCGATCCGTGTCATTGTATTCTTCCATCCGCGAAAGGAGGTAAAATACAAGAGCGAGGGGATCCTCTTTCTCATTTATAGTCAACAATGCTTCCTGATCGGCCTCAAGACTGACCTCTGGGTTGACTCCGGTTTCAAATAGCAATCCATGCGGATCAATATGCACATCGCAGTCCATTTCCTCACGCGAATAATTGATTCTGGATGCATCGTAAATGTCTTCCCATTTACCCATAGAGGTTACCATGCGCCACTCCAATCCTTTATAGCTAAAACAAAAGTCCAGCACATACTTTAAACGGGGCGATGTTTGTTTGCTATAAATGAAGATCATCTCAATTGCGTAATAATTTCCTGACAAATAAATGCAGCCGCCTTGCCGTCGCCAAAAAAGTTTGGATAAGTTAGGTTGTTTGCCTTGTACAATTTTTCGAATCCTTTTAAAATTCTCTCTCGATTGGCGTCGCACAAAATAGCCGAGCCGTTGTCCACAATCTCAACCCATTCAGTTTCATCGCGCAATATTAGCGATGGCTTATTAAAATAATAGGCCTCTTTTTGTACTCCGCCGCTATCGGTAATTACAAGAGACGAAGCTTTTTCTAAAGCAATCATATCCAGAAATGAAACCGGATCAATCATCTTCAAGGGAGAACGTTCAATTTCTTCCTGTAGATCTTCAGCTATCAATTGAGCAATCATCTTTCGCGTTCGTGGATGTAATGGCAAGATAATGGGAAGTTCGTTGAAAACCGCCAGTTCGCAAAGCGTTTCAAGAATTTCTTGCAATCGTTGGCTATCATCTGTATTTGCAGGTCGGTGAACTGTGGCCAGAACAAACTCTCCCAATATCTCTAAATCCGAGAGGATGTTCGAATTCTGATCAGATACTGTCGCAAAGTGAATGGAGTTGTCGTACATAATATCTCCACAATGATAGATCCTGGGATTATCTTTTGTATAAGGTCCTGAATTACCGGAAGTAAATCCTTCCGCCTCTAAATTGACGATGGCCTGTTTAGTAGGGCAAAACAGCAGAGTCGATCGCTCATCGCACAAGATCCTGTTTAGTTCTTCCGGCATACTTTGATTAAAAGATCGTAAACCGGCTTCAATATGAACCATCGGTATGTCCGCTTTCTCAGCAGCATAAGCTCCGGCGGCGGTTGAATTCGTATCGCCGTACACGATTAGGGCTTTGGGTTTTTCCTTTTGAAGTACCTCCAAAATCGCTTGTTCCATTAGCGCAATCTGTTCATCCCTCACAGCAGAGCCAACGGCTAATTGATGGTTGGGCTTTGGAATTCCCAACTCTTCAAAAAATACACCTGACATATTTTCATCATAATGCTGCCCGGTATGAACGATCACCTCGTTGAGCTGATCACTGAATTGATTCGCAATGGCTCTGCTAATAGCAGCTCCTTTTATGATCTGTGGACGTGCACCTATAATGGTTACTATTTTCATAGCTTAAATGGCTGCGAAGATAAGAAAAGGTGAAAGGTAAGGAATTAGTGTTTTGCGTAAAGAAATAGGTGTGGGTTTGTCTAATAAAGTGGCGACTGGGTTTTTATTTCTTTAAGGGGTAAAACAATTAACTTTACTCAACCACCTCACTTCCGCATAAATAATGACCATCTACTGTACATACTGTTCCGCTGATAAAGACGACTGCTCAAATCTTCTACCTGCGATAGAAAGATATGCCAGCCGAAGAATCCGATATGTTTCAAAATTAGCGAAGACAAATGGTAAAGAATTTTTCATTTTATCGGCTAAGTACGGCCTTTTGAAGTCCGACGATCAAATTCCGTATTACGATCATTTGTTAACGGCCGCAGAGGTAAATGAACACGCAGAGATCCTGGCCAATCAGATCCAGAACCAAGCAATAGCAGAAATACACTTCTACAGCCGTTCCGTAGAAAACGACCCAAATATCGCTCCTTACCAGGACTGCCTTGAATTAGCTTCAAATAAATGTGGTGTTGAACTCAATATTATTATTATTGATGAGTTTAACTAAAAGATTGCTCTAACATTACCGAGTGAAAGCTAATACACCTATATGAAACCTCTAATTCTACTCTCAATTTTTATGATCTTTTTTTACAGTTGCAACAAAAGCTGCAAGGGATGCTATCGGATCGAGGAAGTAAACGGGAGTACAAGCGAATTTTACCAGGGAGAATTCTGTGGAGATGAAGTGAAAGCAAAGGAAAAAGAAACGCCAAATTGTGCTCAGGGAACTTGTTATTACGAATGTAAATGACAGGCAATTTTACCATCCGAGATGCCCATCCATCCGAATTCCCTGAAGTAGGACAATTAATGGTCTCGGTCTACTCCAACTTAGAGGGATTTCCATCACCGGAAGAACAACCGGCTTATTATAATTTGCTTGCAAATATTGGCGACCTCACACAAAATCTCAAAACGAGATTACTGATTGCTGTATCAGGAAATGGCAAAATCGGAGGCGGTGTGGTTTATTTCGGTGATATGAAATACTATGGTTCGGGTGGTACCGCCCCGCAAGAAAAAAATGCTGCCGGTTTTCGATTGCTGGCTGTAAATCCCGAAACAAGAGGAAGTGGTATTGGAAGACTATTGAGCGAAGCTTGTATCCAGACAGCCAAAGATGATGGATTGCCTCAACTGATCATTCACACCACCGAAGCAATGAAACTTGCCTGGGGAATGTATGAGCGAATGGGGTTTAAGCGATCAGAGGATCTGGACTTTTTACAAGATGGTTTCCCTGTTTTTGGATTTCGGCTGACATTCTAAGGGTTACCTTTTCATTATTGTTCGGATATACTTATAAAACTTTTTTAAAGTCAGATAGGAATTTTCGCGCTGTTTTTCTTTTCGACTTTAAACAAGCTCATAAGATGAAATTGCTTTATTTAACATTTCTGCTCTTATTAATCGGCTCTTGTGCAGGCTCTGAGTCGTCTGAAACGATTGTTGAAGACACAGAACCAACAGGCGATATTGAATTCCATCCCCCGCCGCTGGAGTTTTATGATCATTATATCTGGTTTGACAAATCGACCGGTATTTTATCTTTTTCCAAAAATGATAAAGAATATTTGACTGATACGATACTGGGACTTAAAGAACTCCCCGATCTCAGTCAAAAGGATATTAACGGAGATAGTTATGAGGATGTCTCCCTGGGTGTATATGACACCACAGACGTTTATGAATACTGGTATGTTTACGAGGCGATCTCAGGGACATTCAAAAAAGTTCAGGGTCTGGACCGGATTGTGGCAGCCGAATCCTTGCCGGATCATCCTTCTTATTTTTACACCTACACAATGTCCAATGATGGCTGCGATTGTGAGAACTGTACAAGCGAAAAATGGTCTTCTACCCTACTCAAAGTAAGGGGTAATGAGCTGTCCATTTTAGGACGCGTGTCATACGAAGACTGTCTGAATCAACTATCGGGCGAAGATGATCCTGATGTCGTTTACGCTCATTATGTTAAGGGAACATTGGATTCCCTGGAAGAGGAAATGGAATATGAGGTCACCATCGAGATGACATTTGAAAAATTCCAAAATGCGGCTTTTGTTCTATTCGAAGAGGATCCTAAAGTGAAGGATTCCTTTACTTCTCAGGGCTATTTACAGATTGATAAGTACTGGATTGATCATCTGGTCAAGTACGAAAACTAGTGTCAAGTCAAGTCAAGCATGCTTTAGTAAGTCCAAGTCTCGTCCTTTTCTCATTTACATTTAAGGCGGTTTTGACGAGTTTGGCAGTGTCAATCGAGAATAAAACAACGAAAAAGGAGAAAAAATTGGCCAAAAAGACACTTGGATGATCTTGTGTTAATTGGCCCTAATTTAGCTTCGACCTCACTTCCTCATTTATATTTGATTATTTTTAATCGATTTCAAAATAATCGTATGGCTTACATCAAAACAGGAAATGATCACGCAGGAATTCGAGGCTTAATGGACTTTAGACCGGAGACTTCGAATCCTTTGCTTGAACTGGCTGAAATATTATTGCGACAACCTTCCACCATGGAACCCTGGGAACGAGAATTAATCGCTACTTATGTTTCACACAGAAACAAATGTAATTTCTGCTGTAATTCGCATGGAGCATTGGTTAATGCGCTCAATAAAGATCAACCGAATTTAGTGGACCAGGTGAAAGAAGATTTCTGGTCTGCCGATATTAGCGATAAGCTAAAGTCGCTATTGCACATTGCCGGAAAAGTGCAAGAAGCTGCTTATAAAGTCACACAAGAAGATATTGACAAAGCAAGGGAGGCAGGAGCAACAGATACGGAAATTCATGACGGAGTTCTCATAGCCGCTGCTTTTTGCATGTACAATCGTTACGTGGATGGCATGGGTGCAAAAGAGTGGGATGATGCTGCGATGTATGACAGCCGTGCTGAGATTACAGCCTTGGAGGGATACTTTGCGAAGACGCATGAATAGCTTTTTTATCTTAATGATGCTCCGTTTTCTTACCACTAGCTCAAGCTTAGTGTTACCAATGCCATATCTTTAGAAAAGAATCTGGATACTGGATAAAAATTTCCAGATTCCAGCATCCAGATTCCCTTTGAATCATGTCAAAAGTTCGTCAGGCACTATAATTGTCCGTAACTCATTTAACCTCATAATTTTATTTTTCTTCTAAGAAATTTACCTTGTGGCAACTTTACAGAGCATCATTTTTATCTTTAAAAATAAGCCGTTTTACTTCACCCGATTCAAAAAAAGCAAGGAGATCATAAAACTTAGATTGGATCTCTCTGTTGTTTCCGAGCCCGCCTAAATTCTATTCCTGACAAGTTGTTGGATTGGAAATAACTGAAAATCTGTTTATTAAATGCCTTAATTTTTGGTTTTAATCTTTTTTATTCTTTCTTTTGCCCCAAACCCTGCGCCGATGAATTGTCCCGTATGTAAAGCTTCTGAATTGGAAGATGGTGTCGCATCCTGTTCTGAATGCGGATCCAACCTATCAACATTTAACCAGATCAACGAAATCAAATCGCGATTTAGCATGATGAAAAAGGTCAGCATCACCGTTGGTGTTGTCCTGTTTGCGGCTGTCGCTACCTTGTCATTCATGCAAATGAATCCCGGTTCTACTACTGATTCCGGATCAGACACCACTGATTCAGACGGATCAATAGAGAGTACCGACACCAAGGATCTGCAAGACCAAATTGAAGATAGAGATCTTCAGATTACTGATCTTAAAAGAGAGATCGATGAATTACTTGCAACCATGGGCAGCGCGAATGAAGATATTGATATCACTGATGAAGAAGGCAGTTACACCATTCATATCGTAGAGAAAGGTGAATCCCTTTGGAGTATTTCTGAAAAGTATCACGGTCATGGGCATCAACATGCTGAACTGGCCGATTACAATAAATTGGAAAATCCACGAGTGCTTCGCGCTGGCGATACAATCATAGTAAGACACGACTAAACCAAGATTATGACAGCAAAACAAGACCCTTTCGATTCACTGACAGAAACTGTAACCGCCTCAATGGATGAAATAATTTCTTTCAAAGAGAATATTAAACGCTGTGAAGCTACTATCGAAGATTTAACGAATCAAAATAGCAAACTTAATAATGATCTGAAACAGGCAAATAATCAGATCAGTATTTTGAACGATGAATCGATACAGCTAAAAAGTGATTTGAAGAAAGAAAAAGACAATGTCAGTTCTCTCAATGAAACGAACAAGACATTAGAAGCTTCAATCAAAAGTCTGGAAGAAGAAAAATCTGATTTAAGTGGTAAATTAGAACAGGCCCTGAATGCTCAAAAAAAGAGCGAAGAGTAGTGCTGTTGAAGTATCAGTAATTCTACATCATCCCTTCATCCGCAAAGCTAAAGTAACCTTCGTCCGTAATGATCAAGTGATCCAGAACGGGCAATTCTATAAACGCTCCGAATTCTTTCATTCTTCCGGTCAATTGAATGTCTGCATTGCTGGGCTTTAAATTTCCCGATGGGTGATTGTGACAAAGAATAATGCCGGATGCGGCTTGTTCAAGAGCTGCCTTAAAAATCAACTTACCATCTGCAAC
>CAZCAD010000100.1:8113-9002 GCA_964496525.1 uncultured Flavobacteriales bacterium
CAGAACAACATAGAATTCTTCATGCTCCAAATCTTCAAATCGATGTTTGATCTGTTCATAGATATCGGAAGAACTTTCAATTCGAGTCTCAGACCGTGTCGTTGACCTTTTACGCCGACCCAACTCTAAAGCCGCTGTAATGCTAACGGCCTTGGCCTCTCCTACTCCCTTAAATTTCATTAGATCATGGACCGTTAGGCGAGCCAACTTTGACAGATCATTATCCACTGACTGAAGAATTTCCTGGCAAAGAACAACGGCTGATTTCTGCCTTGTTCCGGATCCAATAATAATGGCCAGAATCTCTGCATTTGATAGTGCAGAGCGACCGTTCTCCAACAGTTTTTCTCTTGGTCGATCGTCTTTTGCTAATTGCTTAATTGATATGTAATTTACACTCTCCAGGTTTTGGGTTCGTTATCTACGGGCTTTCAAAACTAGTAGAATTTTCTTTCTTAGTACGTAATCGGACTGATAATCCGGCTGATAGTAAAGGACCACCAAAACCAATTTCCATATTAATTCCGACATTTGGATGGGGATACACGCGCATCCCCCAAAGTGTAAATCTACCTGACCATGGATAGGCGAATGAAAATGATTTTGATATATCTAAAAAGTCAATAAAATTGGTTTGGATGCGGTGTATTCTGTTGTTGTATCCGGCTCCCAATCCAACATACATATCAATGTGCTTTTTATTCAAATAGTGAAAATTTGCACGGAAATGGAAGCGCAATCGTGTCATTTTGTAGTTGACATCGAACTTGTCAAAGAGTGTTCCGTCCTCAGAAAGCGAATCCACCGCAAAATTCGCTGTGGTGGAATTATAAATAAAATCCAGTCCCAACCCAATGCGGGGATGGACCATGTATTCAAATCGTCCTCC
>CAZCAD010000101.1:0-8999 GCA_964496525.1 uncultured Flavobacteriales bacterium
AAGACCAAACGTTAGTGCAGGGAGGAAAAAGAATTTTTTCGCCATACGAATTCTTTGTTATAATCTCGATTATAACAAAGAATGAATCGATTCGAACTAAAGGAAACATTTAGAGCCAGCGCACAGTCAGTTTATGACGCTTGGCTGGAAGGAGACAAGCATGCGGCTATGACCGGCGGAGTAGCAAGTGGCTCCCCAAAGGTGGGAGCAGCTTTTTCGGCTTGGGATGGCTATATCAGTGGCAAGAATGTGGAGCTTGAAGAAGGCCAACGAATTGTTCAGGAATGGCGAACGACAGAATTTAGCGAGGAGGATGAATCCTCACAAGTGGAAATATTCCTTGAAGAAATTGAAGAAGGAACAGAACTTACATTGATTCACACGAATATTCCTGACGGACAGTCTGACTATGAAAGTGGTTGGAAAGAGCACTACTTCGCACCAATGCACTCTTATTTCGGGAATTAATTACTTAGATTCTTATCCCCATTATGCAGACATCATCCAGCTGTTCCAGGCTACCTTTCCAATCGAAAAAGGTTTTGTTGATGATGGCTTTTTGTTCGTCCATTTCAAGATGAGCGCACTCAGTTAGGATTCTCTTAAAGGCTTTGTACTTAAACTTTTTACCGAATGGCCCCCCAAATTGATCGGCAAATCCATCCGTAAACATGTAGATCATATCACCCTTCTGCATCGGAGTACTGTTGTTCGTAAATTTCTTCAACGGCTCATTCAAAAACGCACCAACCGGATGTCTGTCTCCTTCAATTTCAGTTAACTCATTGTCGCGGACCAGGTAGACAGAGTTTATCGCTCCGGCTGAGTACAAATTCATGTTACCGTAATCGATCGCGACGAAAGTGATATCCATTCCATCCTGAACACTACTCTCTTCGCGAGATTGTCGTAAGGTCCTGTAAACACCCTGATTTACAAAGTCAAGTGCTTCTCCGGGATTATTCACATCAGGTTCTGACTCTGCCAGACGTAAAAAGCTATTGCCCACGATACTCATCAAGGCACCCGGAACACCGTGTCCCGTACAGTCGCCTACAGCAGCAAGAATTAGGTCATATCCAAGATTGTTAGTTGCATCAGCGGCCCAATAAAAGTCACCGCTTAGAACATCCTTTGGATGATAAACCACGAAGTGAGTAGGAATGAATTCATTGAGTTCTTCTGTTGTGGGCAGAACGGCTTTCTGAATTCGTTGGGCGTATCGGATACTATCTGTAATTTCTTTATTCTTTGAAGAAAGTTCATCTTGTTTCTGTTTAATCTGCTCATTCGCCTTTTGCAATTCCAGATTTCGTTCCAAGACCAATTCAGTTTCCTGCTTGGCTAATTCCATCTCATTTCTATGCTCAATGCTCAAAATTCGTTGCGTGCTCTCTTCGTTTAGCACCGCTTGCTTGACAGTGTGAAACTCCTTATAATATTCAAGAGCCCTTTCGATGTCACCATTCAACTCGACTGCTTTTGAAAGATCCTCCAGCAAGTGGTAGATTCGATCTTTTGCATTTATTTCTCTCGCCGTTTTTAGAGCTTCGGTCAACCATTTGATGGCTTCGGGAACATCTTTGCGTTTCAACGCAATTTTGGCCTTAAGTGACTTTGCATATACATGCATCAAACCAAAGCTTAGCTCATCCCCTATTTTCAAACATTCCTTTACCGATTCTTCTGACTCCTCAAGCCGATCTAAGTGATAGTACACTTCGGATATGTTGTAACGAACGATTCCACCAAACATCACATTATCATGTTTTATTTCAATGCAAGCTTCAAACATTTGAAGCGCATCTTCATATTGCTTTAAAACGATCAAGCCGTCACCAATACTGTTCATGGACTTTACAACTCCCTCCTTGTCACCAATGCGTTTACGAATTTCGAGGGCTTTTTTATAGTTTTTTACCGCCAATTCGGTCTTTCCTATTCCGGCATATACGGCACCGTAAAGGTTTATTGCATCAGCCTCAGCTTTCTCATCTTCAATCGTTGTAAAATGGTTCAGGGCTTTTTCAATATTTATGATAGCCGTGGTATAATTTCCATATAGCCAGTAGCATTGGGCGATTGTTCTAAAGCTGTTCGCCAGACCTCGGTCGTATTTTTCTAATCCTGATTTGAGATTAGCTTGTTCAGCCATTTCAAGAGCTTTGGGCGTATCAATTCTGCTCAATTCCCAGGCATAATCGTTCAGCAAATCGATTTGAGCTTTACCCTCCTTGGAAGATGCGAGTTTCTTGGCGTATTTTTTATTAGGGTGCATTGGTTGAACCTAAGTTAGCAAATAATGTTCTGTGGACTTTAACAGCCCGGATATTAGACGCGCGGGATGGCAAATACTGACTAATCGTCCATAAAAGTTCTTCCCCTCCAACTTGAATAATTTTGAGCGATCGGTCTTCGAAGATTTTCTTTCTTCAGTTTCCGAAATATTGACCATGAAGCGATCGAAAGATCGTGATCGGCTTCTTCAAGCAGCAGGCTCTTTTCAAAATGATCTTCGACGAATTTGATCGTAAAACTACCATCCAGAAATACCGGATGATTTAATACAAAACGTCCAAAACCAAGAGTCGTGGATAGACCGGAGATTTCGAAGTTGTCGATGGCCATTCGCATTTTTTCAATAGCCTCTGCCCGGTCTTTGCCATGTACAATCAGCTTTGCAATCATGGAATCAAAATAAATTGGAATCTCCATTCCTTGCTCGTATCCGTCATCGACCCTGATTCCAATGCCTTTTGGAATCTTATAAATTGACAGCTTTCCTAAATCTGGCAAGAAGTTATTTTCAGGATCTTCTGCATAAATTCTCAATTCGATAGAATGCCCGTTTATCTGAACATCATCTTGCTTTATCGACAATTCTTCTCCCATGGCGGCTCGTATCTGAAGTTCAATCAAATCCAAACCAGTCGTTTGTTCGGTCACCGGATGTTCCACCTGAATTCTCGTATTCATTTCCAGAAAGAAGAATTCCAGATTTTTATTTACAAGAAATTCGACTGTACCGACTCCTTCGTAATTACAAGCCCTTGCGACATTAATTGCAGCCGCACCCATTCGTTGACGCAGATCGTTTGTTACAATTGGCGATGGAGCTTCCTCCAGCACTTTTTGATGTCTTCGTTGGACTGAGCATTCTCGTTCGTTCAAATGAATGATGTTTCCATGCTGATCCGCCAAAATTTGAATCTCAATGTGTTTCGGATCTTCTACAAACTTCTCGATAAAGACGGTGCCATTTCCAAAAGAGGTCTCCGCTTCTGAAACCGCGCGTTCGAACAACTCTTCAAATTCGGTTTCTGAATTGACAACTCTCATTCCCTTTCCGCCACCACCGGCAGATGCTTTTACTATAACCGGGTAGCCAATCTCTTTCGCAATTTTCTGACCTTCTAAAGCGTCTTTCACTGCATCCTGCGTTCCGGGCACCATGGGCACATCGAATTTGCTGACAGCCCGCTTGGAATCAATCTTATCGCCCATTACATTAATTGCTTCGATGGAAGGACCGATGAATTTAATTCCCGCTGTGGCTACCTTCTCTGCGAAATCTGAATTTTCAGAAAGAAAACCATAACCGGGATGAATTCCATCGCATCCCGAAGACATTGCAATTTCCAATATTTTATCTCCCTTCAAGTAAGAGTCTTTGGGAGCGTTGCCATTTAGTGGATAGGCCTCATTTGCCTGATGAACAAATGGAGAATCGGCATCGCAGTCGGCATGAACAGCCACTGATGCGATATCCATTTTGCGTAATGTTCGAATAATTCGAAGTGCAATTTCCCCTCTATTTGCTATCAGTACTTTTTTCATCGGCATCTTTTACCTGTTTCGGCTCAATCGGTGGAAGCCTCACTTTATTCTTTTCGCGCTTTAGGTCAACTTTATTCTCTTTCTTTCTAAATAAGTTTAGAAAGCGTTGGAGAAGTCTAAACTCGCCGGCCGAATTAAATGTTTCTGTATAATGCAGTCCTACTCCTTGAGTATAAGGACCCAGTTCAGCTTCAGTTCCGGTATTCGATTCGTTGAAAAAGTTCAGTGTAAAAGAGCCGTCGTCATTCAACCGATAATCGACGGATACGTCACCCACAATGCTGCCGCCATCCTGGGAGTTTGGATCATCCGGATCGTTGGAAACAACTCCGAAGCTTGTTGTAATCGTAATTTTTTCTCCGAGCTGAGTTGATGCGCCGAAGTTCGTTTGACCTTCTTTGAGATCAACCGAGAGATCGTAATTGCCTCCAACCGAGTTAAGAATTGCATTAATTTGACTTTCCGCCGCATCCCTGGCCGCTTGCATGCCCGCAGCGCCGGCACCTTCCGTTATTGTAGTAAAGAATTTACCAAGAATTAAAACAGAAAAGAATTGCTTGTTCATGAGGTCCCGATTTGACCGAAGTTGGACAAGCGCAGATTTTGCCAACTCATCTGCATTGGGGGCCTCTATGTCAAATGATAGTTTTGGAGACAAGAGTTTCTCTTTCATAATTAAGGAACCTATGACTTCATCCTCCTGACGATCAGGTCTCGCTTCTTGCGCTATATCTTTAAAATTGACATTTGCCTTAAATTGAGCCGTAATGTCGATCAAAGCATCATAAGGCGAGTGCGTCCATATTAAATAACTGCCGGGCTTAATATCAAATTTCTTATTCACGAATTTTGTCAAATGCATTTGATAATTTCCTGAAGAGATCACGTACTTTCCAAACATTGTGACTTCCGAATACTCGTCAACATTTATCTCAAGATCACCTCCACCATGAACGCTAATTTGATCTTCAGTAATTGGGTCAAAGACCACCGTGGTACGTGCCTCCGGGGTTATTCTAAATTTCATTTTCAGCTCAAGCCCGGATTTCTCAACCGTGGTCTCAACTACCTCTTCATCTCCGGGACCACCTTTCCAAATAATGAATGAGCTTTCTTCCAATTCAGAAGCTCCGTACATTGGCAGAGTAAGCTCCGTTCCTTCTTTGGTTTCCGCATCCACCTCAATGATTGTTTTACCTCCATAACCGGAGATATTGACCCATCCATCGATAAAGGCCCTGCCGTAGTAAAATTAGCCTTCTTTATATTTGGTATCGAGGACAAAAAAGTGCTTTTTCGTCTCTGTCATATCCAGGGAGATGTCATAATTCCAATCTGCCCAATCATAGTGATAAATCGAAAGACCGGCTTGTGCTTTATTTCCCTCTTGATCATAGACATCCATATAATCGGCATAGATCTCACCTTTATCAAATTGAAGCTTACCGTCTATTCCGTAACCCACATTGAACATTGGTACAAAGACCAAGACATTGTGAACGGCTAAATAGCCCTTTACAACCGGGTTTGTCAACTCGCCTGTAACTTTGAGTTTTCCATTCAAGAAACCTTCAATGTTGGTGTACAGTTCAGGATTTTCAAAGGCATTGAAGAAGCTGATATCGGTCTCAGCGAAAATGAGATCGACTTTTACATTATCTTTTTCTCGATCGAGAAAGTAATTACCTCTGAAACCGAAGGTCTCTATTCCATTTCGTTTCAGAGCGCCGTTCATGAATACAGATTGCGTTCCATGTTGCCACTTGTTTCCAACATTTATATCGCCAACTAATCTGTCATTGATGTAAAAATCAGTAATATCTGATTCAGAATTGAATCTGATGTTTTTATAGACATCTGCCACTTTGCCATCAATATTCAGAAGTCCTTCTATCGTCATACCATCAGCTTCTAAAAGACCGTTCAGGTCGGCTAAATCAAAATCATGTACTTTGAAATTCAGGGAGTCGTTTGGATTTTTTGATATAATGCCATCCAAACTTAAAAAGTGTTCTCCTTCAGAAATTTTGAAATCGTCCATCACAATTTGATCCGGACTCCATGTTACTTCAGAGGAAGTGCTGATTTTGTACCGATGATTTTGCAGGAAGAAAAATGAAGGGAAGAACTTGGTATGAACCGACTGATCTTCATTAATTGTAGACGCGAAGGCAAAAAGTGCCGGTTTGATTGCACCAAGATTGTCCCAACCTATAGAATTAGATGCTCTGTTTTTCTTGATTTCCGAATCGAGATACAGGTTCCTGACCTTGGCGCTATCATTGAGTTGAGCATAATCAGCCTGATAAAATGCAGTGGCCTTTGTACTGTCAAAGTGATTCTCCATTTTAAAATCAAACAGTTTCATCTGGCCCAGAGAAACTGAATCTGTACTGACATCAAATCCAAATAACTTCTTCTTTTTATCATATTGAGATTGGATTAAGGTGTTCTTAGCAATCCTGGCTTCCGTGTTGAAAAATGGCATGATCGGATTTATGTCTTTGAGGCGAATTTCCAAGTCAAAGAATTCATTTTTGGTATCATGCGTCTTGGGTTCTCCGATCAAATTATTTGCAACGTAGGCCAGTTCGTTCAAAATCACCTGATGCATATCTTGAAAGTCAAACACCCCAAACAGATCAAGATCTACGAAGTCCGAACGAATATATACCGTGTCGTTTGTGATATTTCCTTTTTTGCTAGGTGTACGAATCAAATCAACACTCAGTTTATCCATGTTCAGGAACCTTCGTCCATCTTGATATCTGAGATTCTCAGCTATTAATACTCCTCGAAGGGAATTAATGGAATTCCCTTTCATCTTAACATGAATATCGCCTTCAAATCGATGAAAAACACTGTCGTGGCGGTTGGCCAGTTCTGATAAATGTGCGCTATCAATTCGTACATCGAAATCAAATGTCAAGTCACCATTCAAATCGATAAATCCCTTATAATTCAAGGCAAGGTTGTCGTCTGCGATATCAATTTTACCCGAGAATCGATTGTGTGAAAAGTTGCCCTCATAAATATTGATATCATGATAATTGTAATTATTCAGGGTGAGCGTGCTAAAATTTCCAAGAAATTCAAGGTTCATTTCCTTCATATTTAAACCTCTGCTTCCCGGAAGAATGCGCGCATATCCGGTTGTAGTTCCCAAAAGTGGATTTCCTGATATGGCGGCCAAATTGAGATTTTCGACGATTACGTCATGATTCACCACGCCGCCGGCGCCCGTGTACCAATAAGTGGAGTCATTGCCATCAAAAGGAATTCCGGCATCACGACAATAAGCCGAATCTTTTAAAAAGAAGGAAAGACCGTTTGACGAATGTATATCGCCCAAGCCGGAATATATATCGCCATCAACAGTAAAGGCCCTGAGAAAGCCATTCATGTGCCCTTCGACTATTCTAATTTTATTGGCAGCCGCAAAATTTGCAGGGATCTTAATGTATTTCTCTCCGTCCGGTAAAAAGGGAGACAAATTCAAACTCTCAACATCGGCAATTGATGTTTCAAACAGCTTGATGCGTTCGAGGAAAAATGCCTCGTCAATTTGGTCCAGGTTTGGGATTTCGAATCGTCCTTTCAGCACCGTCTCCTCCAACATGGTAATATGCAATTCCTTCAATTTCATTCCGTAGACAGGACCGGTAATATCCATATTATGGATATTAATTCTGTCGGTCATTCCCCACATTTTTGGAACAAAGTAGGCGACCTCCCTCAATGAGATTTTGGAGTTTCGAATCTTGGCATTGAACCTTACTCTATGAACAAAATCCTGCCAATCTTCGGAACCATTTGGTGTATTTAACTCAAAAATTTCAGCGAAGAGATAGCTGTTGTTGAATCCAATTTTTAAATCCTTCAGTGAAACAGACTCCGGACAAAACAAGAGTTCCGTGCTGAACTTGTCTAAAATCAATCCTGAACGCTCTTTGAATCGCAACTTATCAATAGTTACAGAAATGCTATCCCCATTTAACTCAAAATCAGAAAAATGTCCATCGAAATGCTTCAAGCCAATATGAGCATAGTCCATCCCATGCTTCAATTTTTCCGCGTTCTGGTCCTCATAAATGAAGTCAATATGTTCCAGCCACACCGTTCTTACCGTCACTCCAAATTTAGATGTTGAGGTATCCGGTTCATCAGCGGCAAAATAATTGATGATATGCTGAAAATTCAATGTAGAATCTCCTTCATACTTTCGAATATAGATTTTACCATCAGCGAGATCGGCCTTATGAATAGCTATGAATTCTTCCGAAATGCTCCAATCATCTATTTCGACCATAATAGACTCGGTAAAGAGGAGCGTATCCTTTCGGCAATCTTCAACATAGACACCACGCAATTCGGCGCTATCAAAGAAAATGATCTCGACCTTTTCAATTGAAACCTCGGTTCCTAACTCACTTGATAAATAGGATGCCACCTGTTGAGCCGCCCAGGTCTGAAACCAAGAGGTTCTGAGACCAAAAGCGAGCAGAACGACCAATAGCAAAACGAACTCCACAAGGAAGTGAAAACTTCGCCCAATAATGCGTAGTATTTTAGCTAATATTGTAATCTCCTTTTATTTTAAAAGTAGCTATAAAAGTAATTAAATTGACTGGTAAAGACATTATAATTTTGGGAATAGAATCATCGTGTGACGATACTTCTGCGGCTGTTTTAAAGAACGCAAAAATTCTCTCAAATATTGTAGCCGGACAGCAAGTTCATGAGGACTTTGGAGGTGTTGTTCCGGAGCTGGCATCACGCGCTCACCAGCAAAACATAATTCCTGTTGTTGATCGAGCGATCAAATCCGCAGGTATTAACAAGGGCAAAATTGATGCCATCGCCTTTTGCCGGGGACCCGGTTTGTTGGGGTCTTTGATTGTAGGAACAAGTTTTGCGAAAAGTTTTGCGCTTGCCCTGGACATTCCGCTGATTGAAGTCAACCACATGCAAGCTCATGTGCTCGCCCATTTCATTCAAGATTCTGAGCAGGCAAAGCCCGAATTTCCATTCATTTGTTTAACAGTCAGTGGTGGACATAGTCAGATTGTTTTGGTTCGGGATTATCTCGATATGGAAATACTTGGACAGACCCTGTATGACGCCGCCGGTGAAGCTTTTGACAAGGCGGCAAAAATAATGGA
>CAZCAD010000102.1:0-8956 GCA_964496525.1 uncultured Flavobacteriales bacterium
TTTTGGATGGAATGACTGTTCATCGAACTTCAATTTACACCACGAAAAGTAAAAGCATTTCAAAGCGTTTGAGAAATTACTTTTCCTTTGTGCGGTCCTCGAAGAAATATGGTAAAAAATTAGGCAAATTCGATTTCATTCTTTGCGAGTCTCCCCCACTCTTTCTCGGATATTCGGCGATGAGGTTATCCAGGAAACTCAAAGCCAAATTAATCTTCAATGTATCAGATTTATGGCCCGAGAGTGCCGAGAAACTCGGCCTTGTGACGAATAGGTTCTTTCTAAAAATGGCTTATAAGTTGGAGGCCAAATGTTACCGAAGCGCAACTCTAATCACCGGGCAGACCCAAGGAATAATTAGAGACATTCAAAGGAGATTTCCGGACAAGCAGGTTCATTGGCTGCCAAATGGAGTTGATGTTAAGGACTACGACCCGGATAAAATTGCCCCGGCAGGATTTAGAAAACAATACAATATTGAAGAATCGGATTTAGTCTTTTTTTATGGAGGAATTCTGGGCCATGCTCAGGGATTGGAACTAATAGTGAAAGCAGCCCAGAAGTTAAAAGACCGAACTAATGTCAAATTAGTACTGATGGGCAGCGGGCCCTTAAAAGAAGAATTGATCGATCTCTCGAATCAATTAAAGACTGACAATCTCATATTCGCCGAGCCTGTTTCCAGAACCGAGATCGGAAGTGTAATCTCAGAAATAGATGTTTCTATCATCCCTCTGCGAAAACTTCCTTTATTTCTTGGAGCAATTCCGTCTAAGATTTTTGAGATTCTGGCAATGAAAAAACCTATCCTTCTCGGCGTGCAAGGAGAGGCCAAGGAATTGTTCATTGATAACGGCAAGGCAGGATGGGCCTTTGAACCGGAGAATGTCGATGAGCTGGTTTCTCAAATTCAAAAGATCACCGATGATCCATCCGTTATAGCTGCTTACGGAGAAAATGGACGTAATTATGTCGCCAAAGAATTTGACCGTGACACACATGCCGAGGCCCTTATGAACCTTTTGAAAGTACAGCTGTAATCAATTCCACAGGAATCGTTAAAATTAGTTAATTAGCCGTCGTTTTCTGGTAACATTGAGATTAAATCACGTTATTCGTTGGTATGAAAGGTCCAAACCTATTTTCTAAAATTGCCGCCGTAAGTTCAATGATTACAACAATGGCATTACTTGTAGCCTTTAAGGCAGGCTCTTTTGACAACTTTGTATCTGAAAATTTTGGAGATATTGAACCCGATTCTACTAAGAAAGACACATTGCTGTTGAAAGATTACATTTTGCTGAGCGATTCTGCATTTGTAATTCCGGCTTATGTTTATAGCTCAAAAGCAATGGTAATGGACTATAAACTGGAGTTTGACACTGTTTATCGGGATACACTCTATTATGGGACAGCCGCCGCTGACTCAATTCTTATGACTTTGCAGATTAAGGAACTTAGAGGAGGTGATCTGAAGAAGGATATGAAATATATGGGTAGTTCAAAGTCGGGTATTGTCATTGATCCTTCTATGATTAAGGTACAGGACACTTCTGATATCAAGCAGCCGAACAAAAAATAATCGATCATGGAGAGCCACGAGTTTTTAGGAAGCGTGGGAATTTCATTCATCAGCCTGGCAGTTCTTATCATCATTTTCATTCCGATGGAATATGTTTTTCCTGCCAACAAACAGAAATTCTTCCGACCGGCATGGTGGATGGACCTCTCCTTTTTCCTGGGGCAATATTTGATTTGGAGCTCACTGGTCTTTACCTGTTTGTATTATTTTGATGGATGGTTGGATACCAAAATCGCGGGATCATTTAGAGAAAATGTGGCCGCACAACCTGCTTGGTTACAAATCTTGGCGGTAGTTATTCTAAGTGATATTTGCATTTATTGGGCACATCGACTTCAACATAATGTGGGCTTTTTATGGCGGTTTCATAAAGTCCACCACAGTGCCGAACATTTGGATTGGCTGGCAGCACATCGTGAACATCCTCTTGATTCTATCTATACGATTACGATCATAAACCTTCCCGGAATCTTAATGGGTTTTCCGATGGAGACCTTGGCGGGCTTCACAGCGTTTCGAGGCATATGGGCAATCTATATTCATACCAACGTTCGTTTTTCAATCGGACCTTTAAAATGGCTTATAGGTGCGCCTGAACTACACCATTGGCATCATGACCTGGATCGCAGGGCTGGTAATTATGCCAATCTATCACCTGTGATGGACATCATATTTGGTACATATAAATGTCCGGATCATGAACCCGAGGCTTTTGGGATTGAAGAACCTAATTTTCCAAAAAATTATGTCGGACAATTGGGTCATCCCATCTTACCTAAAAAGTGGGCGGATAAAATATGGAAAAATGATTCTGATAAAGATTGAGATAATTTAACATTTAAGAAGTCGCTAAGCCGGAAATACATTCTTAACTTGATGAAAACTAATCAATTAATTATGTAATTATGAAAAATCGATCGCAAAAAATTCCGGTATTACTTATTTGGCTTGGCGCAGTTTGCCTTTTATTTGCAGCCTGCAAAAAAAAGGAACGCCCAATTTATGGAGAAACAACTGATGTTAACGTCAGCAGCTTGGTAGTTACCAATGGCAACGGTACTATTCATGTCAGTAAATCCGCAGGCCAATTTGAATCCTCATGCTCTTGGGACAATTATGAAATTTCGGGTGATACCATGATCTTAATTGGTTCATTCAGTGATATTTATGTTCAAATGTCATCTTTGAAGTCGATTCATATACTCGACGGTAATAGCAGTGCTGAAATAGATGGTGATTTATTAGAGAAAACTTTGAAGGTTGATTTATCAGGAAACGCAACAATCAAAATTAATAACCAACTATTCAACGACAATATCCTCGATGAGCTGAATCTTGATGTTTACAACAATGGAACGTTTAATGGCTTCAAAATACCTGCTAAGATTACCAAGGTGACAGTGCATGAAAACGGGTACGCAAATGTGCGCGTCACGGATGAATTAAATGTGACTATTCTTTCCAACGGTCACGTTAATTACAAAGGCAGTCCGTCTATTAATCAATCATTAAGCTTTCAGGCAAAATTAAGGCGCAAACTTTGAGTGCTGAATTTATTTAACTTATTTCAGGGTATTTGTCCCAATTGAAAGAACCCTTTACCAAGGCGATGACTTTCAAGATGACAATGTATTGGACGATTAAGAAGCCTCGTTTCGCGCTCTGATTTTCCTCATATTGAGATACAGGATTCCGGTTATAACTAGTGCCACACAAAAGAATCCCGAAAACACTTGCATACTCAATGCATAACTACCGGTCGATTCGCGCAGCCAAACAATCATCATCGGACCTACAATCCCGGCTGCCGACCAGGCCGTCAACAAATATCCATGGATGGTTCCTACTTCCCTGGTTCCAAAAAGATCTCCCAAAAAGGCAGGAACAGTGGCGAAACCTCCTCCATAGCAGGTCAAAATTAAATAGAATAGAATCTGAAATTCTAAAGATCCACCGGCCTGGGCAATCAGAAAGAATGCGACAATCTCAATGATGAAAAAAGAGGCATAAGTCGCCGGTCGACCAATGATATCTGAGAAAGATGCCCAGACAATTCGACCAATACCATTAAACAATCCCTTGAGACCAACCAAAGTCGCAGCTTGTAAAGCGGTCATTCCAATTAATTCCTGGGCCATAGGCGAAGTGTCAGCAATGATTCCGATACCGCAGGTAATATTGATAAACAACATTAACCAAATAAGGTAGAACCTCGGAGTTTTTAGTGCCTCTTTTGCTCTCAAATTTGCCAAATCTTCTCGTTTCTTCTTTTTCTTAACAACTACTGCATTTTCCGGTGTCCATCCTTCCGGAGGTCGTGCAAGGTAAGAGGCTGATGAAAAAATCAAGAGAAAATAGATAATGCCCAAAATATAAAAGGCTGTTGAAATGTCAATTATCTCAAAAAGATAAGCCATTAATGGCCCAAAAATCATGGAAGCCAACCCAAAACCCATAATAGCCATTCCTGTTGCTAATCCCCTTCTATCCGGAAACCACTTCATCAATGTGGTAACCGGTGTAATATATCCTAAGCCAAGACCAACGCCACCAAGCACTCCAAAACAGGCAATATATAATGGATACGACCCTAATTGAATAGCTAATCCGGTTCCAATTGTTCCAAGCCCAAAACAGATGGCGCTAAGTCTCCCTGAAAATCGTGGACCCTTTTTATCGACAATAAATCCCAAAAAGGCAGAAGCCAGACCAAGAAAAAAAATGGCAACACTAAATCCCAACATAATCTCTTTTGCAGACCAATGAAGAAGATCACCTACAGGCTTCGTCATTACACTAAAGGCATACACCGATCCAATGGAAATATGAATTCCAACTGCTGATGCAGCTATTAACCATCTGTTTTTGAGTTTAGGAGGCATAAGATTATCCCGATGAAACTAATCATTTATTGCGAATAAAAGAGCGTAGGTAAGAAGTCCAAATCGGCCTTTCTATCTAAATTAGTAGAGTACATGGAAAGGATAGATCACCGCAAAATTATACACATTGACATGGATGCTTTTTATGCCTCCGTTGAACAATTGGATAATCCCGAATTACGTGGAAAACCGGTCGCCGTAGATGGTGGAGGTGAAAGAGGCGTTGTTTCAGCAGCAAGCTACGAGGCCAGAAAATACGGCGTTCGTTCGGCGATGTCATCTGCACTTGCGAAGAAAAAATGTCCTGATCTCATATTCATCACAACCAATTTCCAGCGTTACAAAGAAGTCTCGTCGCAGATCAGAGAGATCTTCTTTCATTACACAGATTTAGTCGAGCCCCTTTCATTGGATGAAGCTTTTTTAGATGTGACTGAAAATCGCCTCGGTCATAATTCGGCCACAGAAATTGCACAAGAAATTCGAGAGCGCATTTATGATGAAACAGGTTTAAGAGCTTCTGCGGGAATCTCGATAAATAAGTTCATCGCAAAAATCGCCAGTGACATCAACAAACCAAAAAGGCAAAAAACCATCAAACCAAAAGAGGTTGACAAATTTCTGGAGCGTCATCCGTTAAGTTATGGCTTCTAACTCATTCTCTAGTGACATGAAAAAAATGTAATCAGATCCATGCCATTAAACAAGCTCTTAAATTGATATATGCCTTGATGAGCCAAAATAAATTGATTACATTTAAATCCCTTATAAACCTTATTTTATGAATTTAGAAGCAGAACTACAAAAGAGAAGAAGTATCGACCAATATGATTATGAGACTGATCATTTCACTGATTCAATTCTTAAAAGAGAAATTGTGGAATCGCCTCAAGCCGGCACCTTGGCTCCTAGCTTTAGTTTACTTGATGAAACCGGAACAGAAGTCACGCTCTCAAGCCTTCTTGCCAAGGGTCCGTGTATTTTGTCCTTTGTGAAAGGTACTTGGTGTAATTACTGTGGCCTTGAACTGAAAGCGATGCAGCGGGTTTTACCGGAATTTAAAAAGCACGGCGCAACATTACTCGCTATTTCTCCTCATACGGTTTCCCTGACTCAAGAAATGAAAGAAGAGAAAGGCCTGGGTTATTCAATATTAAGTGACGCCGGGAACGAAATTGCCTATAAGTATGGTCTGCGATTTCAGCTACAGCCGAGATTAATGGACGTTTTTGCCCAATTTGGCTTTGGCGAGAGTTTACAGCCAATTCATGGTGATCAAGGTGACAATACAAACACCCTGCCTATTCCCGGCACCTTCGTTATCAGTCCGGATGGGACAGTGATATTTTCATTCGTTAACAGCGATCACACAAAACGTGCAGAACCGGCAGAAATTATTGCTGCTTTGATGACGGTTGCTTCCTAATTTGGATGAATGAGTGAAGAGGAACAGACATTGAGTTTGGAAGAGGAGAATGATCAGCTTAAGAAGGCGGTCAACGAGCTTCGAGCACAAAATCAGTTACTTAACGAAGAACTCAAACGAAATCAGCAGGGCCGGAGCGGTAATTGGGAAATGAACCTTGTAGATAACTCATTGACTTGGTCACCGGGAATTTATCACATGTTAGAAGTTAGTGAGGACACTCAGCCTGACATGTTGATATTCAAAGAAAAATTGACTCCGATTGCTTTGGATAGATTAAATGGTGCAATTAGTAAAACATTTGTTTCGGGGCAAGAATATTCCTTTGAGCACACATTGATGATGACGGATCGGGTATTGAGCGTCCGAACAGATCTCAAACCCGTCTATAACGAGCAGAAAATGCCGGTTAAACTGATCGGAAAACTAACTGATATTTCGGCAACCAAAAGTGCTCAGAAAGAACTGGAGAAGTTGAGTATGATAGCCGCTCAAACCTCAAACGCTGTGGTAATGTTGAGCGTTAAAGCAAAAATAGATTGGGTGAACAATGCTTTTACCATTATGACCGGTTATCGTCCCGATGAGGTCAAGGGCGAATTATTTGATACTCTCGCCCGGGAAGAACATGATGTTTGTTGCGCAGATTTATTCGAAGAAGCTTTCCGACAATCACATTCCGTGATCCACGAAACCATTATTGAAACAAAGAACGGCAAAATGTTGTGGGTCATAATGAACGCCAGTGCAGTACTGGACTACGAACTCAATGCAGAAAGCTATATTGTTATTATCACCGACATCACCGATCAAAAAAATGCCGAGGCGCAGCTAGCTGAAAAGAACAGGGAAATTACCGATAGTATTCGCTACGCCAAAAGATTACAGGATGCAATGCTTCCAAGCGATGAAATTATACGCTACAAATTTAAAGACTCTTTTATATACTATCGACCGAAAGATATCGTATCAGGAGATTTTTACTGGATGCGGTCGCCCGAAGATATAGTCTTTGTTGCAGTCGCAGATTGTACCGGACATGGAGTTCCCGGTGCTTTTGTCAGTCTCATTGGAAATAGGGCGATGGACAGAGCTGTTCTTGAGTTTGGCTTAACTGACCCGGCCAAAATACTTGATAAGATCAGTGAAATCGTGGAGGGTGAATTTAGCAATCAATCCAACGTAGAAGTCAGAGACGGAATGGATATTTGTCTTCTGGCTTTTGATTTTAAAAAGAGTCAAGTCACTTATAGCGGAGCAAACAATCCCTTGTACTTCATACGAAATTCTGAGTTTAACGAGATTAAAGGGGATAAACAACCCATCGGTCCACACGATCATCGATCTCCTTTTGTTAGTCATACAATTGACCTTGAAGAGAGCGATCAGTTTTACTTGTTCAGCGATGGTTTTCCGGATCAGTTTGGTGGACCCAAAGGCAAAAAATTCAAGTACAGGACTTTTAAAGAACTTATTCTTGCCAATCACCAACTCCCAATGGAAGAACAAGAAGAGAAACTCAACTCGGCTCTAGTTGAATGGAAAGGAAATCTGGAGCAAGTTGACGATATATGTGTTATGGGGATTAAGGTATGACCAGGCTGAAGTTCATATGGAGTCAGCCTGCCCTGAGCCGCCGTCCTGAGCTCGTCGAAGGAGAAACGAAGTGGAGTCGAAGGGACATCTGCATAATGGGCATCCGAATCTAATGTCGGATTCAGCTAATCACCTCAAAATCATACACATTGACATGGATGCATTTTATGCCTCCGTTGAACAATTGGATAATCCCGAATTACGTGGAAAACCGGTCGCCGTAGATGGTGGAGGTGAAAGAGGCGTTGTTTCAGCAGCAAGCTACGAGGCCAGAAAATACGGCGTTCGTTCGGCGATGTCATCTGCACTTGCGAAGAAAAAATGTCCTGATCTCATATTCATCACAACCAATTTCCAGCGTTACAAAGAAGTCTCGTCGCAGATCAGAGAGATCTTCTTTCATTACACAGATTTAGTCGAGCCCCTTTCATTGGATGAAGCTTTTTTAGATGTGACTGAAAATCGCCTCGGTCATAATTCGGCCACAGAAATTGCACAAGAAATTCGAGAGCGCATTTATGATGAAACAGGTTTAAGAGCTTCTGCGGGAATCTCGATAAATAAGTTCATCGCAAAAATCGCCAGTGACATCAACAAGCCGAATGGGCAGAAAACCATTAAACCAAAAGAGGTCGACAAATTTCTGGAGCGTCTTTCCATCCATAAATTCTTCGGTGTCGGTAAGGCTACAGCTGCCCGATTCAACAAGTGGGGAATTTATAACGGTCATCAACTAAAGCTGCACAGTAAGGAATTTCTAAATCAAAACTTTGGTAAGTCCGGAAAGCACTTTTATAATATCGTGAGAGGAATTCAGAACTCTCCCGTGCGTCCAAATCGCGAGCGAAAATCAGTTGGTGCTGAAAGAACTTATTCGGACAATCTGGTCTCAGACGCAGAAATTCTAGAAAAGGTTTCAACCATTTGCGAGGAAATTGAGAAGCGAATGGGCGGTGTTGATGCGAAAGGTAGAACGGTCACTTTGAAGATAAAGTTTTCTGATTTTCAGCAGATTACAAGAAGTAAAACGCTTGAAAAAGCAGTGAATACCAAGAAGGAAATTTATCCGGTGGCTGAGGAATTGTTGCAACAAGAGGAAATAAAAAGGTCGGTTCGATTAGTGGGTGTTACACTTTCGAATCTTGATTTCGGCGAGAAGCCGAAAGTTATAGAGGATCCTGTTCCTCAAGAATATCAGTTGAAGCTGGAGTTTTAACCATCAGGCGAGAAAAGAAGAAGTCATCCCTCAATGTTCTCCAAAAAGCTGATTGTTCACTGAGTTGTTATTTTTTTCTTAATTGACTGTTAAAGTTTTCTTATCAAAATGTTATATAAGAATTCTATAACATTTCCTACCGACACCTCTTCCTAAATTGGCGGTATGAAAACAATTAGTCTATTACTAGCGGGAGCCTTATCGCTCTCATTCGTTTTGAATAACGAACCGACCTACATCCCCTCGGAGAAGAA
>CAZCAD010000103.1:0-1073 GCA_964496525.1 uncultured Flavobacteriales bacterium
CAAATCTTTCCGGCTGCTTTTAAAGCCCCTTCGCTGGTTTAGCATATAAAGTATGCGGGCAATTTCTGATATTTCAATTTTTTCTGAGAGTGCCTTTTTGCGGAGGTAATAGACAATCCAATCCTCCGGCACATTGATTTCGCCCTTTTGGTTGGGCTCTATCTGAAATGCCTTAGCTGCCTCTTGCGCCGCAGTTTTAGAAAAAGGCAGGTACTCTTTCATCTTAAACTCAATGCCTTTCTTTTTGGCTTCCTTAAAATCAGTTGGAAAATCATCCGGTACCCAGCCGAGAATTTTCAGTGTTTCTATCAGCCTTGTTCTGCGCAACTTGTAGCGGTGTTTTAATCTTCGGCTACCTCTTTTCTGTCTTCGGTTGGCAGCTTTTGTTTCTACTTGCCCACCGCTTTCAAACTTTTGAAGCGCATCTCCATCAACGGGCACTACCCTGCTACCAAGCCACAGGATGTTTCCTTCTTCACCATAGTTTTCTGTATCCAATTCTATAAGCGCACCGCCAATTGAGTTGGTGCCAATGTCAAGCCCGAGTATTGTTTTCATTTTTTTGTGTACTTTAGTAGTCCATTTTTTATCAAACCATAATAAGGATTATTCCGTAGTAAAAAATTCTTCAGTCTCGCGCTTCGTGCGAGATTGTTGGTTTAAGACCTCTAAAGCCACCCAATCGAGTTCGTTCCTAAATCAAGTCCTAATATTTTGTTCATAGCCCGTAATTTTTGGGAAAATAAATTTACCTAAATCAATGATTAGTACAAAGTTTATTATACCTTCATTTCAAGATTTAAGTGTTATCCATCTTTATATCTTATCACAATAAGGCTTGTACTGAGCATGTCGAAGTACTATATGCCGTAGATGAAAGTCTTGAGCCCTGCTTCGGTGGGGCTTGCTTTTTGTTGGTCTCAAAAAATAGTTTATATCAAGGTTCCTGGAGAGGGAGCAAAATATTCAATTTCGAATGCAATGGGGCAGCGGATAAAGGAAGGGCAGGTTCAGGATCAAACGATAAAAGATCTTCATGAGCTTCCAGTTGGGGTCTACTTATTAAAATTGCA
>CAZCAD010000103.1:1100-8872 GCA_964496525.1 uncultured Flavobacteriales bacterium
AGTTGTGACAAAAACGATAATTAAGTAATCTACTTCTTAACTGTCTCATCAATCTTTATCCAATTGTATTTGAACTTGCAAGCTTTTCGATATGTCGATTCTATTCGTACAAATGATCGATTGATTCGTCTCTGAATCCAGTCATCGATTTCGGCTTGTTTTTTCTCGTTGAGAGCGGCTAATTCAATTAATTGTCGATCGTCTTTAAGGTTTGCCAAATGAGGTTTGGTTCTGTCGAGTAATTTTACCAAACGAATTCCTTGTTTTTGTTCAAAGAGATTCTCGTATAAAGACGGTTCAGAAAATTTCCCTTTTTCCAAACGGTCAACGATTCGTGACATTTGAGGATCTATTTCATTAATATTTTGCATATCCCAAAAATAATCTCCGGTGTATGGATTAACAATCTTACCGCCGTTCATCTTAGAATTTTCATCGTCGGAAAAATGCAGGGCCCCATCGTCGAATGTAATCGTTCCTTTTTTCAATTGCTTGTGGAGACTGTCCATGATACCTATCGCTTTCATTAAGGCAGCGTCACTTACTTTCGAGGTGATAAGAACGTGCCGAGACTCATAGTTATTTCCTTTTCTATCGAGTAGTTGCACAATATGATATCCATACTGTGTTTCAAAGACCGGAGAAACTCCGCCTCTCTCCAAAACAAAGAGTGCGGCTTCAAATTCAGGAACCATGTTTCCCTTTGTCTGCCATCCCAGCTTTCCGTCCTGTAGTTTGCTGCCGGGATCGTCTGAATGGATTGCGGCCATGGATCCGAAGACGTCCTCACCGTTTTCTTTTGCTTTAATGATCTTGTCTCTAATTCCTTCCAATTTGTCTTTTGCCGCTTTCTTATCTGCCAATGTGATTTCGGGATAAATTACTATTTGCGCCAGCGAAATTTTTGAATTAATATAAGGGATGCTGTCCTTGTCATAATTATTAAAGAAGTCTTTTATCTCTTTTGGAGTGATGTTCACGGTCGAGGTAATTTCATTACTCATTTGTTCAGCCATCATTCTCTTTTTAATGATATCAAAAAACTCTGCCTTTATCTGGGCTACTGATTTACCATAGAATTCTTCCAGTTTTTCAATGCTCCCAATCTGCTTGGCAATTTCCCTCAATCTCGCCTCCATTTCCTGATTTACCATATCATCCTGTACTTCAATACTGTCGAGCTCCGCTTGATTTATCAGGAGTTTCTCGTATAACTGTTCCTCAAGAATTTCACAATCCGAAATACCTGAATCATCCTGACCGGCCTGAATTGCCTGAAGCCGCATATTTTGTAAATCAGAGAGTAAAATGATTTCATCACCAATTTGGGCGATAATTTTATCAATGATTTTAGTCTGAGCTTGCGCAAATACCGCTTGCCCCAACATCAATCCAATTGTCAAAAGTCCAACTGTCAAACTAATAGATCTCAACATTTCCTTCATTGTGTGCTTTTTGTAAAATCTCATTTCTGATTTCTTCTCTTAGTGTTTTTACACGCATATTCAATATTCTTTCTTTGATATTCTGTCTCTCAAAACCCAAAGGCGACAAAGTGTTCTTCAATTTATAATCGATGATGTTCAGAAAAAAGTAATGTCCTCCTTCTTCAAAACGTATTTTCGAGCGGTTAATTATAAACCGATCCTTCTTAATGTCCTGTAGTGGAATTTCCTTCAACAGGTCATCGAAATAGATCCAGCCTTCTTCATCGTAGTAATAATTTGTAGCATAAATCTTGGCATATAATTCCAAATCCTCAATATCTGAATCTCCCCGTAACCTATACCAGCCAGCTACTTTATCCACATCCGGAGCGTCAAACGGTACTTTTAAATAAAGCACTTTGACCAAGTAGTCATTTAACTGAAAGTCCTGATGATTCTCTTTATAATATTCTCGTATTTCTTCTTTGCTTATTAATGTGTCCAATCGATCTTCGATCAATGTGCTCTCCAAGCGGTGAATCAAAAGGTCATTTTTATAATGCTCAACTTTCTTGTCCACGGCATCCATATCTGTTCGTTGTGAGTTCTCAGCTGAATGAACTAATATCTGTTCTTCAATCCATTGATCCCTATATTGTTCAACCTTTTCCACGCTGTCTTCATAACTAAGTTGAACATCCCTAAACAGATAATCCAGGTCAATTTCATAAAGCTCTTTGTCATATACCTTAGCCAGCAATTTACCTTTATCATCCTGCTCTGAGCACGAGAGGACGACAGTCAAAAGAGCCAAATATAATGTCAGCTTTGGCATCATTTTTAAGTGCACTTGATCCACGTTCAACAAAGTAAAACAAAAATAGGCCGAGCTCCGCTGGGTCGGCCTATTATTTAACAATAATTAGGGTCTGTTAGTATGATTAAAGAAGAAGACAAATTGTTTAAATTATGCTAACAGGTCATATTAATTCGTGTCTTCCAAATTGTACAGGACTTCCGTTTTAATCGCAATTTCATATTGAGTCCTCAAGGCTTTCAACCACTCTCGCTCCATTTGATTTTGATAGGCTGCTGTAACTAATCCACGAGCTTCATTGAATTCTCTTTTTCTGGGTGCTAAAATTTCGTTCACATCCAAGACAAAATACTCACCTTCATGCTCATACGTTTTGTTTATACCGACTTTAAATTTTCTAAGTTTCTTAAACTTTCCTTTCTTATAAATCTTGAATGACTCCGTTGTCTCAGAATTAAAAATGTGCTTTTTGGCAAAACAATTTAATTCCGAATCTTTGTTCACCTCCTGCTGAATTTGTCCATATTTTAAGGTATCGATGTCAATAAGTTCCAGAACTTTTGAAACACTTTCTTTGTCTTTGCAGCGATAAAGGACGGCATCGTAACGTTGGGGGTAAAGAAAATCATCTCTGTGCTCATTGAAGTATTTTTCAATGCCAACTGAATCCTTGGAAGCTTTGTTCCAGATTTCATTCTGCATAATCTCAAATACAAGAATTCCATCTCTGTATTCCTGTATCAAGGACTTAAATGCCGGATACTTTGACTCAAGTTGTGCGTCTTCATATTCCTTAATCTTCTCAATTACAAAACGGTCATAGGCGATATTTATGTATTCGGGAAAGGGTAATCTGGCCGGTCCTTTCGATTGTGATCTGACAATGTATTCGCTAAACATTGCTAAGGTATATTGTTTTCCGGCGAAGCTCATTATTTCTCTTCCCAAGGTATCTGCACCTGACATGCCGTCCCACTCTGCATTATAAACTGATTCGTCGATTTGCTCGATGACCATTTTCAAAAGTCCGCGATGTTCATGAAAAGCGTATTCTTTTTTAAGACTGTTGATAAAAGTCGTCTGGGTCGATTTTGCCCGAACATCCCTTTCCACTTTAAGCTTCAACTCTCTGTACATTTCCTCATAAGTTGGGACCGGAGAAACGCTTATCCGTTTAATAATATGCCAACCGTAGGATGTTTTTACTGGCTTTGAGTAGTCTCCGTCTTTCGCAAGGCCAAATACGGCATCCTCAAATTCCGGCACCATGCGTTGTTTGGTTCCGGCTCCGAATAGGGGTAATAAACCTCCCTTATTTCTGGACGAATTATCTTCAGAATACTTTTTGGCAAGATCTTCGAAATTGCCGCCGCCCTCCAGTTCAGCATAAATCTCATCGATTTTCTTCTTTGCCTTGTCTTGATCCTCTTTGGTTTGCTTGTCATTCGAGATAATCATGATATGAGCCGATTGTACTTTGCCCAACGAGGCACGAATATTTTCTACCCAAATAATATGATAACCAAATCTTGTCTTAATGGGCATGGAAACGTCTCCTTTTGCTGTTTTGAAAGCAGCCTCTTCAAAGGGATAAACCATTTGGAATGCCGTGAAATAACCAAGATTTCCATTATTGGTGGCTGCAGATGGATCATCCGAATATTTTTTAGCTGCATCTGCGAAGGTCATTCCATCATAGACATCCTGACGAGCCTGCATAATTTTGTTATAGGCACCCATCGTGTCTTTTGCACTGGGATTTTGCGGAATATTGACTAAAATATGGCTGGCCTTTACTTCGTTGATTGTACGATCATACGCTATTTTTATCAAGGCTTCGTTAAGCTCCTGATCAACCATATAAGGCAAAGATAGCTGATCCCTGTATTCGGATAATTCCTTCACCAGACGCGGAATCGTATCATATTTCAATCTTCTGGCTTCATGAACTTTTAATTTGTAATTGATGAAAAGCTCCATATAATCGTCGAGTGAATCCTGATTATAGGACGGCTCGGGATTGTTTTTGGTATAGATGTACATAAATTCAGACTGACGTACATTCTCACTATTGATCGATAAAATAACCTGATCATTCTGTCCAAAACAAATAGAGGAGCTGATAAAGGCAATTGTTATAAGTAAATATTTCATTGTTTTTCAATTTTCAAAAGCGCGCTAAATTACGCAATATTTTTGCATTCTTTTCCTAAAATTCATGGACGGTTTGAAAGCCTAAGACTTTGAATCAATAATTTATTTTTTACTATAGTTTGGTGCTTCCCTGGTTATAGAAACATCATGCGGATGACTTTCCAATACGCCCGCTGCCGAAATTCGTATAAAAGGAGCACCTTTGAGTTCTTCAATACTTGCTGCACCGCAATAGCCCATTCCGGCACGCAAACCGCCAATGATTTGATGCATGACCTCATCCAGATTTCCTTTATACGGGACTCTTCCTGAGATTCCTTCAGGAACTAATTTCTTAACATCGTCTTCAGCATCCTGAAAATAACGATCCTTCGACCCTTCTTGCATTGCTTCAACTGATCCCATTCCTCTGTAGGTCTTAAATTTTCTGCCTTGGAAAATAATTGTCTCTCCAGGCGACTCCTGCACTCCTGCAAACATCGAACCAACCATTACTGTGTCCGCTCCTGCCGCTATGGCTTTTACAAAATCACCGGTATAGCGGACACCGCCATCGGCAATTACCGGAACTCCTGTTCCCTCTAATGCCATTGCCACTGTATTAACTGCAGATAATTGAGGAACTCCAACTCCTGCAATTATTCGTGTTGTGCAGATTGATCCCGGTCCGATACCAACCTTAATGGCATCCGCACCTGCCTCAGCAAGAAATTTGGCCGCTTCTGATGTCGCAATATTTCCAACAATCACGTCTAGCTTAGGATATTTCTTTTTAACCTCCCTTAATTCGTCGGCTACTCCTTTCGTATGCCCATGAGCCGTATCAATAACGATCGCATCTACACCAGATGCAACTAAAGCGTCAACCCGTACAATTGTATCCTCAGTAACTCCAACTGCAGCTGCAACTATCAGGCGTCCGTATTGATCTTTATTCGAAATTGGATGTTCCTGTACTTTGATAATATCTCTGAAGGTGATTAAACCAACTAGTTTGTTGTTTGCGTCAACAACAGGGAGTTTTTCAATTTTATGTTTTTGTAAGGTCTTTTCGGCATCCATTAGTTTTGTTCCTTTGGATGCAGTAATTAGGCCTTCCGAAGTCATGACGTCAGAAATGGGTTTGTCATCCACTGTTACGAAACGCAAGTCACGGTTGGTGACAATTCCTTTTAGTATGTCGTTTTTATCAACGACCGGAATTCCTCCAATTTTATGCTCCTCCATTAATTTCAAAGCCTCGGATACTTTACCGTCCTCTTGCATTGTAACCGGATCCAAAATCATACCGCTCTCAGATCGTTTTACTTTTCTCACTTCCTTTGCCTGATCCACGATGGGCATATTTTTGTGTATGACTCCAATACCGCCTTTTTGTGCAATGGCCACAGCCAGGTCCGATTCCGTCACAGTATCCATCGCAGCCGAAATGATAGGTGCATTCAAGCTGATGTTTCTTGTAAATTTTGTTTGAAGATTGACATCTCTCGGAAGGACGTTCGAGTACCTTGGAACCAATAAAACATCATCATATGTTAAGCCTTCTTTAACATTATTTAGATTATCAATGGCCATAAAAATGAATTTACCTCGTTAATAAATTCTGGCAAAGTTAATAAAAGCAAATGGCTCTGGAAAGCTTTAGTCAGCCAGACTTTTAAACTGACATTAAATTTTGTTAAATAGTTTTGAAATAGTTTTGATGCTTATCTAAGAATCTGGATATTTGCTGAACATGAAGCAGGCACTTTTCATACTGTTTATGGTGATTTCATGCACTTCTTTCTCTCAGAGAAAAGCGGTCAGGGATACATCTCGGTACGTTCAAATGTCAGGAATTGTAATTACGGATAGTCTCTATCGTATTCCCTTTACAACAGTCGCAGATTTGTCAACACGCAGGGGAGTAATTGCTGACTATTATGGATATTTTGCCTTGGTCGTTCATCCGGGTGATACGCTTCAATTCTCATCGCTTGGTTATAAGAGAAAGCTTTATGTAGTGCCTGACACCATTAAAGTTGATAATTTTTCGCTTGTGCAAATACTGGAATACGACACAATTCAGGCCAATCCGGTCGATGTTTATCCATGGCCCTCCAGAGAACAATTCGCTTCATATTTTGTCAATATGGAAGTTGATAACAGCGACTTTTTGAGAGCCAAACAGCGCCTGACGCCTCAGGAAATGGCTTTTGTCGGAACATTGATGGTATCCGATGGCATATCATCATACAGTGCTTACAGAACATCATTCAATCAAGAGATGTACACGCGTGGACAAGGAGCTCAGAACAACTTATTGAATCCGGCAGCCTGGAGTGAATTCTTGAAGGGCATTGGTACAGGAAAGTATCAAATCAGCCAATAGACATTCAGTTGTTATAATGTCTAATAAGCTCATCTAGTTCCGCCTTCTTGGGAATGTTGATCAAGAACTTTAATTTACTCTTAATTATGTGGGCACAAAAGTGCTGCATACCATTGGTCAGGATCAGTAATGGAGCCCTCAATACGTGATTGTATTTGGCAATTTGATAGAAAGTATTTTCGTCTAATTCAATCTGAGGCGCCTTGCATTCAACAACGACCATGGCATCCAGGTTTCGATTCATCACAACAATGTCACAGCGCTTTTTCATTTGGTTATATTCAACAGTAAACTCACTGGACATCAATCCTTCAGGATAATTGAGATGTTCGATTAGATAATTGACAAAATTTTGCCGCACCCATTCTTCCGGTGTATGATGCACATATTTTTTTCGAAGTCGATCCCAGATTTGGTCGTCTTTCAATTTGATTTCAGATATGGGCAAGTTTAGTTTGGCGTGCATGAATCTAATTTAAACGATAATTTTTGATTTCCTGAATTATTGAATTGTTGAGTGAATAATTTGTTCTTCAAAAAATCAACAATTCATAAATTCAAGCATTCAGCGTTTAGCTTTTGGCTTTTGGCATTCGGCTTTCGGTGTTCAGCAATTCAAGCATTCAAAAATTCAAAAACTCAACAATTCAATAATTCATCAATTGATCTACTATCTTTACTCTAACAAACCGCTAAATGCATCTCTCGTCCCTAAATCTGATCAACTTTAAAAATCACAGCGAGGTTCGATTGACATTTTCGCCGGAGATTAATATCTTGGTCGGAAACAATGGTGTCGGCAAAACAAATTTGTTAGATGCAGTTTACTATTTGTCTTTTTGCAAATCATTTTTAAATCCGATTGATCGGCAAAACATCAAACTTGACGAAAAATTTTTCATGCTTCAGGGTGAATTTGAAAATGGAGAAAAAAAAACAACGATCAGTTGCTCAGTTCAGGAAGGGCAGAAGAAAAAGGTAAAATGGAATAAGAAGGAGTATG
>CAZCAD010000104.1:0-8807 GCA_964496525.1 uncultured Flavobacteriales bacterium
CAGCAACGGCCTGCCTCAACCGTTCTTTCTCATGATCAGCCAAAGGGCTTGTCGGTCCGGACTCATCAGCCAATCGCTTAAACATTCGACCTATAGCACGTGAGTCAGCCTGATAATTTTTGCAAAGCTTACACATCATAAAGTGGAATTTTATTTTGCGACGTTCACCACCGGACAGTTTTTCAATCTCGCCCTTATCAATCAGATATGCTATCTTTTCGCAACTCACTCTTGAATCCACTTTTTTTCCAAGCACTCTCGAAGCTGTAGCTTGGCCCTATGAATGATCACCCACAAGTTCGACGTTGTAATATCATGATCCTTACATACCTCCTCAGTCTTCTTTTCCTCGATCATTTTATCGACTAAAATGCCACGCCAGTTCTCCGGTAAACCTGAAATACAGCCAAAAATTGCTTCTCTTAACTCATTGTTTTCGATGGTCTTTTCAATTTCTGATACTTGGCCTGACGGTTGAGATCCTTCCAAAAACTGCCCTTTCATTATTCCTGAATCTTTAAAGAACGAAGACATCGGCCTTGTTTTACGAGATTCCTGCTTTCGCCAATGATCGATAATTTTTCTTTTCAGAATTGAATAGAGCCATGTCTTGACCGTACTTTTTCCTTGAAATTTATCAAGTGCTTTGAGAGCGGATACAAAGGTGTCTTGAACGAAGTCAAGTGCCAGATCGTGATCAGAGACACGCATGACGGCGTAGTTGTACAGAGCATCAGAATACTCCTCTACCCATTTGGATGTGTCAATTGATTGCGTTTTGAAGTCGTCGGACATCGGCAGCGAATTTAGGTGTTTAGACGCTAAGTTCCCTTACTTTATTAAAAATTTCTCAATTCCGAAACGATGCTTTAAGAAGTAAGTGCCACAGGCAAAATCAGTTAGATCAATTGTATTTGTTCCATGCATAAGCTGCCCCTGACTTATCACTTTTCCCGCAACACTGACCAGTTGAAAAGCCGATGATTCTTCCGAAAAATCAACCGTTAAATAATTTGTGGCAGGATTTGGATATAAACTGACACCTTGTCCATTCGCAATTAATCCGACAACCGCGGCATCCTCCACCACTCCATTGTCCCAATTCGGAATCCAATTATTCGGATCGATTTGAATATCAGCAATGTCTTCTGTAAACGTAAAGGAATGTAAAGTCGTTTCAGCATCAATCCCTGTCAATCTAACTGTTTTTTCCAATCCTCCCGTACCGATGATTTTAATTTCAAGGTCATTAGTGAAAGTCGAAGTTACCGAAGGAAAAGATGGGACTCCCTTCAACTCGAACCAGACATTGTTACCGATCCTGTTATATTTTCCGGAATAATAAGGACAACCCTCTCCAAAATACCATTCGCTAAAGAAGTTTGTAAAATCGACTCCAGTCGTCGCTTCAGCTACTGATTTAAAATCAACCCCCCTGGCTGTTGAATGTGAAAAGGTACTTTGATAATCCTGTAGAACCTGGAAAAAAGTTGGATCGTCATCAATTAAAAATCGAATGATGTGGATAATTGCAGCGCCTTTATTGTATGTCAGTCTGCCACTGAATATACGCGAGGGATTTAAAGAATCTTCACACCAAACTGCCCCATCAATTAAACTCAATATATTATCATGTCGATCCTGCATACTGACCACTTCTTCTCCGGGTTCGAATACCTCATAGTAGAGTTCTTCACTATAGGAAGCAAATCCTTCATTCAACCAGATATCTGCCCAGCTAGCACAAGTCACGTGATCCCCAAACCACTGATGACCCAACTCATGAGCTGTTAATCCGGCAACAAAATATCCCTGTGAAGTCATGGTTTGATGCTCCATTCCTCCACCAATAGGCACCATGCAGTGACCATATTTCTCCAATTCAAACGGATAGATTCCGTAGAGGTCAGAATAATACTCAAGCATATCTACCGTTTTGTCAATTTCATTTTTGAAAAATGGTAAAGTAGATGGATTGTCATAAATGAAATTTTGGATCATGATCGGTCCCGTAGCTCCCGTAGGATTGGCGTAGATGGTATAATCAACATACTTGGCAACTGCCACAGAAATCAAGTAATAATCGATTGGATAATTTGACTTCCATTCGTAGCGAGATTGCCCTCCTCCAACGTCAAGAACATTGGTCAAAATACCTTGTGATCCTGCCATGTTTTCGCTGCTCGTGGTTATAAAGGTCCAAACTGAATCACTTTTGTCTTCCAGATGTTGCTTGCACGGAAACCACTCATAAGCAGAGAAAGGTTCACTTAAAGACCAGGTCGCAAAATTTCCCCAGGTCGGTGAGTCATCATTGGTCATTCCACTTCCCCCAAATCCAGTACCCCCGGTAACCGGTGGTGTGCCGGCATAAACCACTTCCATATAAAATTCGTCGTCAAGAATAAAACTAAGCGGTACAATCACGGCCGATACTTCTCGGGTAAAAGCCTGGGAAGTCGTTCCATTTAACAAAATATCAGTGATCACCAAATCTTCATGAAGCTCAAACAAAAAGGTGTCCAAGACGGGGGCAGTAACTTTGACATGAATTTCAACTGATCCGGAAATGTTGGTTGAAGTCCGTTCAAGGTTGACATCCAAAAAATAAAAGTGGACATCGTATTCTTTCGTTAGTTCAATATAATCCAAAGACAAGGTTGCAGATCTGTCGTTAGCCATGTGATCGGTTTTCAAATGGGAACAAACTAATCCGGCTTGAGAATGACCGACCAATCCGATCGTTAATAATAGTGAAGAAAGTAAGAGTTTCATTGAGATTATTTTTCCTAAATATACGAAATCGCTCTTCTTCTGGGCCAATGGGATGCCGGCATTGATTAAACAGTCCCGAATTACCAATATGCGGTTGGTTTGAGTGACTGTAGAGCAGTAAATATGGGCCTAAGGGTTTAATAAGAAATAACCTCTACATTTTGACTTGTTCTTTTGCCCTTTTTCCCTGCCTGCTAATCTAAAGGGCAGGCAGGTGCGTTGCAAAAACTTTAAATAGCTATACTTCGGCTCGCTCAGCACAAGTGGCTATTCGTAGCTTTTGCGCCTTGAAAAAGAACAAAATTACTGCGTCAATTCTGCAAATATTATTTCTTATAAAGCCCTAAAGAAAACGCTCTTCTGGTATATCCAACCAAGATAAAATAGAATCGCAGAAAATATTTCTAATATCTTTCTCGGGTATATCACTCTCCTCAATAAACTTTCCAATCTCCAAATCTCCAAGTGGGAACGGATAGTCTGTTCCCAGACATACTTTTTCAGAGCCTTGAACTGTCAGTATATATTTCAGGAAGTCAATGTCGTGCGTAATGCAGTCTGTCCAGAATTTACCAAGATATTCTCTTGGATTCCGTTTATTATCAATTTGGACAAGATCCGGTCGGCAATTGAAGCCGTGCTCTACTCTACCGATTGTCGGAATAAATGAACCGCCGGCATGGGCCATTAAAAATCTTAGGTTGGGTAAACGCTCCATTACGCCTCCAAATATTAAGGAACAAACAGCCCGTGACGTTTCGGCAGGCATTCCGACCAACCACGGAAGCCAGTACTTTTCCATTTTATGGAATCCCATCATCTCCCATGGATGAATCATAACGGCCATTCCCAACTTCTCTGCTTCCTCGAATATTGGAAATAGGTCTGGATCACTTAAATTCTTGTCATTTATATTAGACCCGATTTGAATTCCTACTACCTCAAGCTCGTTCTTAAGTCGATACATTTCTTTTATTGCCAATTCAGAATCTTGCATAGGAATGGTTCCTAATCCTACATAATTCTTTGGATAACGATCCTGCAGATCGGCGATGTGGTCGTTTAAGAAACGACTTAAATCCATACAGTCTTTCCCCTTGGCCCAATAAGAGAACATTACCGGAATGGTGCATACAACCTGAACCTGCGTTTGAAATTTCGCATATTCATCAATCCGTAAATCAGGATCCCAACAATTAGCTTCAATCGTACGAAAGAAATCATTTCCTTTCATCATGTCTGCATATCCCGGTTTTTCATTCTGCTGTAGCCAAATAAAATCGCCGTAGCCGAACTTCTCCGTCCAATTTGGCATTTCTGGCGGAAGAATATGGGTATGCATGTCGATTTTTAACATAATCTTTATTTGTCTTGAAACTCCTGTTCGGTCTATTTTTCCCTGAGCTTTACAAATTTCTTCATCTTTTCATTCTCTATCAACACACAGAGATTATAATGAACAATTTTCCATTCTTCTCCTTTTATTCTTACCATCACGCCGCTGGCACGAATTTCTTTCATGTGGGGAGAATCCATTTGCTCTTCAAACCAAGCCGTGTTTCCATCATCAGAAAAGTACCAATTACGCCAAAGAGGTGTAAAAGTCCAGGTTGATTTTTTGTCAAAGTGCGGACGGCAATAATCCAAAAATTCCTGCTTCGACCACCGTTCTTTTGGATCAGTTCCAAGAAAATAAAAGCTCTCATCCATCAAGCCAAAATAGGCCACCATATTTGCTTCAGAAGCATCGATGTGCCATTTGTTCATTAAGTTGGTTAAACGCTGAATATCAGTGTCTGACTGCGGTGAAAAACTCAAAGTTGGTTTTAGTTGAGAAGAATGAATTGACTCGATGAACATCTCCTCACCACGTAAAACCCAAACAACATGGTCAACTCCACTAAATGCCATTTCTCCATCAATAAAAAATCGGAAAAACACATCGACATAAGCCAGTCCATTTTTAAATTCCCTGACATCAATTTTATAGAAATTCTCTTGAAATTGTCTCGATTCGAATTTTGGCGCAACGGTTAAAAAATCATCCAAATTCAGATACAAAAGTGTGTCGCTGTCAACATGCGTGATTATGGCCTGTTCTAAAAAATAGGATCTGATTTTTAAGGAATCGCCCGAGTTAAGGTCATCCATAAATGCCAGTGTTTTCTGCTCCAAATCTTTCTGAGCAAACAGAAAAAATCCGAATAGAATGGAATGGAATAATAACAGATGCTTTTTCATAGTCATGTTTAATATGTGGTCAGGCGTGCAAAATTTTCAGCCCTTCTGCGAACCATTTAACTTTATTTATCACCAATTATCAATGAATGCAAAAATATTAAGAAACATCTGTTATTTTTACGCTCGCAACAAAAAAGTTAAAAATGAACTTAAAAAACCTTCTTTTAGGTGGAATTTTACTCTCATTTTCAAGCTCTTACGCTCAGGACCGTAAGAAAATTGATTACGTAGAGTATGATCTTCCAAATGGCTTGCATGTGATCTTGCACGAAGATCATTCAACGCCTATAACGGCTGTAACCGTTTTGTATAAAGTTGGATCGAAAAATGAAAAAGTCGGTCGGACAGGGTTTGCCCATTTCTTTGAGCACTTGATGTTTGAAGGAACTGAGAACATTGAAAGACATACCTACGATAAATTCGTTGAGAAAGCCGGTGGAACCTTAAACGCAAATACTTCCCATGACAGAACTTTTTATTATGAGTTATTGCCATCCAATCAACTTGAATTAGGTTTATGGTTAGAGTCCGAAAGAATGCTGCACGCGAAAGTTGAGGACATTGGAATTGAGACTCAGCGTGAGGTTGTAAAAGAGGAGAAAAGGCAACGAATCGATAATCAGCCTTACGGTTCGTTTATGCAGAACATCTTCAGTCGGGCGTTTAAAGAGCATCCGTACAAATGGATTCCAATCGGAAGTATGGAAGATTTGGATGCTGCCCAGGAAGAAGACTACATTAATTTCTATCGTACGTTTTATGTTCCGAATAATGCGACATTATCCATCGCGGGAGACATTGACATTGAGCAAACTAAAAAATGGATTGATCTTTACTTTGGTTCTATTCCGACCGGAGACAAACTAAATGTCTATAGAGATATTGAATTTCTAAGTCTCGAAGATTTCCAGAAAAAATATGCCGATCAGTTAAAGGGAAAAGAAACTTCCAAAGACTTTGTCGGTGCCTTCCATAATAACTCGCCTACCGAAGATATCATCGCAAAGTACTTTCCAAAAGTCAGCCAGGATCGTCCTGAAATTCCGACGCCAACTATTCGTGAGGGACTTCTCAAAGCTGAAATTCGCGATTCGATTTATGATAACATTCCTAACTCCGCCATTTTTATTGCCTACAGAACCCCTGAGCTCATTCACAAAGATCGTTATGCAATCGATATGCTGGCAATGGTCCTCTCACAAGGAAGTAGCTCTAGAATGAACAAGGCGGTGGTAGAAGAAAAAGAACTAGCTCGTTTTTGCGCATTGTTTCCGTTTCCGCTTGAACATCCGGGTATTTCACTCTCAGTTGCGTTCGCTCTCGAAGAAGTTGCACTAAGTGATTTAGAAGCCGCGATGGATGAGGAAGTTGAAAAATTACAGAACGAATTGATTACCGACAATGAAATGCAAAAGCTGCACAATATGCTCGAGTCGGATTTCATCAGTTCAAATTCCACAATGGCAGGAATCGCCGAATCATTGGCGGATTATTATGCCTATGAAAACAATACAGATTTGATTAATACGGAACTGGACAAGTACCTAAAGGTTACTAAAGAAGATATTCAGAGAGTCGCAAAAACTTACTTTGTGAACACAAATCGGGTGGTGCTGTACTACGTGCCTAAACCAGAAGCAGAAGAAGACTACACGTAAAAATGAAACAGAATATGAAAAATTTAATCAGCTTATTATCGGTTTTTGTTTTTACAATCACTGCAACTGCTCAACTGGACAGGTCTGTTCCGCCGAAAGCCCAACCTAATCCCGAGATAAAAATTGAGATCCCTGAAGTCATTGAATTGGACAACGGCTTAAGAGTTATCGCAGTTGAAAATCATAAGTTGCCGATTGTGTCTTTCCAACTATTTGTTGATTATCCGATAAGTTCTGAAGGAAAGAATACGGGCATCGGTGACATGATGGGAGAACTACTTTCGTCCGGAACCTCAGAAACATCAAAAGATGACTTTGATAATAAGATTGACTTCATGGGTGCGAGTTTCTTTACAACTTCCCGTGGATTTTTTGCCTCGTCGCTTAGAAAACACACTGAGAATTTACTCAGTCTCTTAACCCAGGTGGTGAAAGCACCTGCTTTTCCTCAAGATGAATTTGATCGTATCAAGAAATCGCATTTAACAGATGTAAAGGGTGCAAGAAACAATCCGCAAACAATGTCGAGAAATGTTGTTTCAGTGGTTAATTATGGCGCTGAACATCCGTATGGTGAAGTTACTACCGAAAAAACAATAGAGTCAATTGATCTGGAGGAGATTAAAGAGTATTATGGATCTAACTTCTTACCAAATAATGCTTATCTCGTTATTGTTGGAGATTTGACGCAAGATGAGGCAAAGGTTTATGCCGAACAGTATTTCGGTGATTGGGCGTCCGGTACTGTTGACCGACAAGAGAGCTTCGAAGTTGCTAAAAGTAAAGGCAATCAGGTCTATTTTGTGGACAAACCCGGAGCCGTACAATCTGTGATTTCCGTCACTCATAATGTTGAGTTGAAACCGGGTCATGAAGATGTCATAACATTGCGAATTATGAATAATATACTCGGTGGTGGAAGTTTTTCCGCACGCCTGATGGCCAATTTGCGTGAGGACAAGGCTTATACGTATGGATGCTATTCGCGTATCGGTTCTGATCGATTAATCGGACAGTTTAGCGCCGGAGGTTCTTTTAGAAATGAAGTAACAGATAGTGCCATCGTTCAAATTATGGAGGAAATCACCAGAATCTCTAAAGAACTCGTAACGGATGAGGAATTGGACTTGATGAAGAAGTCTATGACCGGAGCGTTTGCAAGAGGATTGGAAGATCCTGAGACTGTTGCGAGATTCGCACTCAACACAGTGCGCTATAATTTGCCTCGAAATTATTATTCAGATTATTTGAAAAATCTTGAAAAAGTGACGAAAGAGGAAATTCTCGAATGTGCTCAAAAGTACCTGAGACCTGAAAATCTGAATATTGTTGTTGTGGGCAATTCCGAGGTTAGCGATAAGCTTTTGGTTTTTGATTCAAGTAATGAAATCAGTTTTAAGGATCATTTTGGTCAGGAAAAACTCATGCTGAAACAGGCTCCCGATGGAATAACACCTCAGTTAATAATTGACAAATATTGCTTAAAGACCTTTCAGGTTGAAAAGCCAAGTGATATCGAAGGTAAAATGAAGAAAATTGGCTATATGTATATAGTACAGACAGCTTTTATAGAACAGATGGGAGCATCCCTAACAATTGAAAGTCACAAAGCAAAAGAGAACAAAACTGCTTCGGTAACGAAAGCTGGCGGTATGCTTTTACAAAAAGAATGGTTTAATGGAGAAGAAGGTGGTTCATTTGCAATGGGTCGTGGAAGTGAGAAATATGAGAAAGACAAAGTCGAATCAAAGAAAAAACCGAATTTCCCGTTCACTCAATTGCACTATTCCAAAAATGATGATTTAGTGATGAGCATGATTGGAATAGACGACATAGATGGTGTTGAATATTATAAATTGAAAATTGCCAATAAAACGGATGATGACTTTTCCTATGAATATTACAATGTCAAAAGTGGAATGCTCGAAATTGAAGAGAGTTTTACGACAGACGGTGACGGCAACTCTCAATCTACTATGATGACTTATGGAGATTATAAAGATGTGGGTGGATTATTAATTCCACACAAACGAGAAATGACGATGCAGGGCATGTCATTTGATCTGGAAGTAACCCAAGTTGTCGTGAAGAAGAAAGGGAAAACGAAGGCTTTCGACGGAGAATTTTAGGTCT
>CAZCAD010000105.1:0-4341 GCA_964496525.1 uncultured Flavobacteriales bacterium
GCAACAATAGTTTGTGGTAATCCAATAGGAGAGTATGCGTTTATTGGCGCCGGAGCCGTTGTTACTAAGGAAGTTCCCGCCTATGCCCTTCTTGTTGGCAATCCCGCAAAGCAAATTGGTTGGATGAGTTCCTATGGTCACAGATTGGCGTTTAATGAAGAGCAAATTGCCATCTGTCCTGAAAGCAAAGAAGAATATAGATTGATCGATGACAGGGTCGAACTCATTAAATGATCCATTGATCAACTATGTCTGAAGATACAAATCTGATAAAATTCGTGGTGGTTGGTAGCGGTCACATTGGAAAGCGCCATGCTACCATGATTCAGCGAAATGAAGAATCCGAATTGGTTGCTTTGGTGGATATTCTTCCAAAATCAGAACTGGCTTTGGAAGATTTCGAAAACGTCCCTTTCTTTTCTTCCTTTGACGAGCTTTTAGCAAGTGATCTCGACTATGACGTAGTTTGCATCTGTACTCCTAATGGATTGCATTCCTCCCAGGCGACAATTGCAATTGAAGCAGGTTATCATGTTCTGTGCGAAAAACCAATGGGCCTATTTAAGGACAAATGCGAAAAAGTACTTCATTGTGCATTACAGAACTCGAAGCAGGTTTTTTGCGTTATGCAAAACCGCTATTCGCCTCCCTCTGTGTGGATAAAAGAGGTAATAGACAAGCGACTTTTAGGCGACATCTTTATGGTGCAACTTAATTGTTATTGGAACCGTGACGAGCGGTACTACAAGGCCGGAGGGTGGAAAGGCACTCATGATCTTGATGGAGGAACTTTATTTACCCAATTCTCTCATTTTATAGATATTTTGTACTGGCTATTTGGTGATATCAACAATATCCAAGGCAAATTCAATGACTATACCCATCAGGACTCCACCGATTTTGAAGATTCAGGTTTCGTCTCCTTCGATTTTATCAATGGCGGAATGGGATCAATAAATTATTCAACTGCGATCTGGAACGAAAATCTGGAAAGTTCGATGACCATTATCGGACGTAACGGTTCTGTGAAGATTGGTGGGCAATATATGAATGAGATTAAGGTCTGTAATATCGATGGGTACGAAATGCCTGATTTACCTCCGTCAAACCCCGCGAATGATTATGGAGCCTATAAAGGTTCTGCGGCGAATCATCACTACATAATCGAGAATGTGGTAAATTCTCTGAAAAAGCGTACTTCTCCGACTACCAATGCACTTGAGGGCCTAAAAGTGGTTGAAATTATCGAGCGGATCTATGTCGTTCGAGACGCTCAATTGAAAAATAAAGGGTAAATTTGCGACCCTCCGAATTAGAGGTATTAAGCCATTTATTAAATCCTCTTCAGCTATAAGAAAATGAGTTCGATCTACGATAAATTATTGAATAAAGAAACGAAGCTGGCTGTCATTGGTCTTGGTTATGTGGGTCTGCCAATTGCCTTGGAATTTGCGAAAAAAATCAGTGTTGTCGGTTTTGATATTAATCAGAAAAGGATTGATATGATGCGAAAGAACGTTGATCCTTCAAATGAATTGGAAGCTCAAGATTTTGAGGGTTGCGACATTTCATTCTCTGCTGATGCGGAAGATTTAAGAGGAGCCTCTTTTTTCATTGTTGCTGTTCCTACACCAATCGATGCCGGTCGTGAACCGGACCTGGGGCCACTGTTAGGAGCAAGCTCGACCGTAGGAAAAGTGTTGAAGAAAGGAGATTATGTGGTTTTTGAGTCTACAGTTTACCCTGGCTGTACTGAGGAAGATTGCATACCCGTCCTGGAAGAAGAGTCAGGCCTTAAGTTCATAGAAGATTTTAAGGCAGGCTATTCACCTGAACGAATTAATCCCGGAGATAAGGTGAATACATTAGCTTCCATTGTCAAAGTATCGTCCGGATGCGATGCTGAATCAGCTGAGTTAATTGCAAAGACATATGAGTTGGTTGTGACCGCCGGGGTTCATCGTGCATCATCGATCAAAGTTGCCGAGGCCGCCAAAATTATTGAAAACACGCAAAGAGATGTAAACATTGCATTGATTAACGAACTTTCAATCATTTTCAATCGATTGGATATTAATACCTACGATGTTCTGGAAGCGGCAGGAACAAAATGGAATTTTTTAAACTTCCGACCGGGTCTTGTAGGGGGACACTGTATTGGTGTGGACCCGTACTATCTTACTCATAAAGCAAAGAAGCTGGGTTACCATGCAAAAATCATTAACTCGGGGAGATATGTTAATGACTCTATGGGTTTCTATGTCGCCAAGCAAACTGTCAAGAAGATGATTGCCCAAGGTAAAAACCCAATGGAATCTAAGGTATTAATAATGGGAGCGACTTTTAAGGAGAATGTAAGTGATATCCGAAATTCCAAGATTATCGATGTACTCACGGAATTTGAGAGTTTTTCTTGTACGGTAGATGTTGTGGATCCGCATGCAAACTCCAACGAATTGAAGGAGGAATACGGCTTTGGATTGGTCGATGAACTGCGAACGGATTACGACGCGATTGTTATCGCGGTTAACCACGCTCCTTATCTAAGTCTTACGGAAGATGATTTTAAGGGAATGTTGAAGGATGGGAAGGGAGTGCTCGTTGATTTGAAGGGGCTTTATAGAGGGAAGATTAAGGATTTGGAGTATTGGAGTTTGTAAGGAAATTCCAAGCACCAAATTTGAATTCTCAATATTTAGGAACTAATAGCAAACTATGAGTCAACCCAAAACTTATAATCTGGAGCAGCGGACATACGAATTTGCTCTTTCAGTCAGAAAGAATATCAAGAGTCTTCCTAATACGATTTCGAATGCAGAAGATTCCGAACAACTGCCGCGATCCTCCGGATCAGTCGCTGCAAATTACATCGAAGCCAATGAATCAGTTAGCGATAAAGACTTTCTCTACCGAGCAAAAATATGCAGAAAAGAGGCCAAGGAATCCGCACTTTGGCTGCGATTAATAATTAACACCAACCCTGAATCCAAAGTAAAAGGATTTGAGCCAATCTTGCAGGAATCAAATGAGTTGAAAAAAATTTTCTCGGCGATCATTAATAAGAGAACCTAAATAGCAACATTTATTATCGCTCTAAGCACTTAATAACAGGATAAATGCTCTATTTTTAGTCTTTAGAACCTGCCTGCCGCCTGCCTGCCGGCAAAGGCAGGGTATGCAAGGTTTGAAATTTGTTGTTTGATTTTGAGATTTGGAATTTAAGAGAAACATATTAATAACCGGCGGTGCCGGATTTATTGGCTCACATCTTGTTCGCTTGTTCGTAAATCAGTATCCTGCTATTCAAATCATTAATCTGGACAAACTGACTTATGCGGGAAATTTGGAAAATCTGGCGGACGTCTCAGATAAACCAAACTATACTTTTGTTAAGGGAGATATACAGGATAAAGATTTTTTGGAAAAGATATTCAAGGAGCATCAGATCAGCGATGTCATTCACCTGGCTGCTGAGTCACATGTCGACCGCTCAATTACGGGGCCAATGGAATTTATACTAACCAATATTGTTGGTACTGCGAATCTCCTGGATGTTGCCAAGAATTATTGGGAAAATTTAGCCGGACATACGTTCTATCATATATCTACCGATGAAGTTTATGGCTCACTTAAAGCAGAAGGTTTTTTCAAGGAGAGCACGGCATATAATCCACGTAGCCCGTACTCTGCATCTAAAGCAAGTTCAGATCATCTGGTGCGGGCATACCATCATACTTACGGAATGGAGGTTAAATTATCAAACTGTTCAAACAATTACGGATCACATCAATTTCCTGAAAAGCTGATTCCCCTGATGATCAACAACATTCAAAATAATAAGCCGCTGCCCGTTTATGGGAGTGGAGAGAATGTTCGTGATTGGCTTTGGGTTGAAGATCATGCCGACGCAATAGATGTCATTTTTCAAAAAGGAAAAGTTGGCGAGACCTATAATATTGGCGGTTGGAATGAATGGACGAATATTGCTCTTGTTGAACGTTTATGTGCAATAATGGATCAGAAATTAGGAAAGTCTGATGGAACCTCAGCCAAGCTAATCACATTCGTTACCGACCGAGCAGGGCATGACCTTCGATATGCCATTGATGCATCTAAAATCAAAAACGAGCTGAGTTGGGAACCTTCGATTCAGTTTGAGGAAGGTTTGGAAAAAACTGTTGATTGGTACCTGGCTAATGAAAAATGGATCAATGATATTACTTCAGGTGACTATCGAAAGTATTATGAGGAGCACTATTCGTAGGGTTTGTCGAGCTTGTATTCGTCCTCCACGTAAGTTCTCAATCGAACATTTTGCATTTTCTTTCCGGCGATAATCAA
>CAZCAD010000105.1:4351-8791 GCA_964496525.1 uncultured Flavobacteriales bacterium
GACATTTGCTGTTGGTCTTTTCTCTTTGTTTAATGTTCTTTCATCTATTTGAATCGCAATTCCAATTCTTGCATATTTTCTTGAAAGTAGGTGCGCTGAACTTCCTGTCCGCGGAAACATTTCAAGGATTCGTTCCACCATTTGCTTTTCAGTTGCCGCAAGAATTGGAATAGGCTCTTCATAACCATCAACCACCGGATTTGTCGTTTTTGGTTGGTTTCCCTGATAAAGCCTCATTGGAGACTTGTCATGTTTTTTCAAATAAAAAAAGTTTGATGCCTTTGGCCAATCCAGAAGATCAACCGTAAATGCCTTTGCAACGAACATACGGTACTTCGATTTCTCAATATCCAGCGCTCTTTTAATCGATTTCTGTTCTTTTCGCCAAGTCGAACGTTTTTTAAATCTTGATCGAACAAATGAATTTACTCCGGCTCGACAAAGGCGATTAAGTATTGTGTCCTGAATAAACTCAGGTCGCTTACGAAGTTTTCGGAGTGCATTGATTTCAGTTAATGCAAGAGCCGAACTTTTATCCTGTTCAAAAACCAAAGGATTGACTCGAGCTTCTGTAGCTTTCATACCGATATCATAAATGAGCACATCAGTTTTTTCCAACTCGCTAAAAAACTTTCGAGATTGCCCAAAGCTAAATTGATCTCCACAAATAAGTAATATGATCAATAAGCATCTACTCGTCATTCAAAGCCTTCATAAATTCTTCATTATTCATCTCTGAAATGTCCAGAATATGGACTTCAGTTCCTCTTCCTGTAATTCTGTCACGAACACTCTTATAAATGCCTACAATTGTCGCTGAAATCATAACGACCAAGGTTGACTTCACCGCTTTATCTATGACCACCTTTTCATCCGGTTCGTACGTCAGAACACCATTTCGATCCTCATCTATATAAATAATCTTTGACCCCTTTGCGGTAAAGGATCGATCACTTTCTAAATCATAAAAGACTTTATCAATGGTATAAGGTGATTCCATCCTCGCAACAGCGTCACAATTAAAGGTTCCGAATCCCCTCATCTTAAATATTCTTGAGACACTTCCACGACCGACATAGCCGTCCATAAACACTCGCTCTTTCCAAATTTGTTCTTGCCGCCTATATTCGTCCCAACGAGCTTCATACTTAATCTGGGCTTCATTCTTTTTAAAGAAAGCATTGATTTTGATTTTGTTTTTCCTCTTCGTTTTTATCGATTTTCTCAACATCCTGGTATAGTCTTTATAAAAGCGCTCGTTTTCCTTCAAAGCGCGCGAAGGATGAGTTTGGGCGGACTTCAAGGTCACCGGCAATTTCATTTTTTCAGCCTTATAATAGAAAGTCAAATTATATCGATCGTTGGTATAATCAGGCAAGATTCTAACCCTTCTGAAGAAATTCGGCCCTTCAGGTTCGTACATTCGAGTATTTAGAAGTTGGATGTCCATCAATCTGGATTTCGTTCTCATACTCTTATACTTTTTTCGGCTATCTTTAATAAGTGTTTTCAACTCATCGTGAACCTGTAGTGCGTTGACACCATCATAGACAAGCGTATGACGGCAGAGATAGTCAGTTGAAAAATTAGGATTTAGAACCTCAATTTTCTTTTCTCCCTCAAATATTTTTAGTTTATCAAAATTTGTCCTGTATTTTGAAAATGTAATCTCAAAGGTGTTTTCTTTTCTCAGCCACTTAATTTTTGGAAGATATCGATCCGCAAAATAGTTCGTTTGTACCTGCGCTATTTGTTCCCAGTTCATGCCCATGATGGAATCTAATTTCGCTTGATCGACCTTAAAAGGTTCTACGATCTCGTCTTTACCGGCTAACTGCCAGCTACCATTATCTCCAAGTTCCCAGAGAACCATGTCCGGATTGGTTGAGGACGAAATCATTTGTACATCAATCACCTTCGTCGGATTCATGCTCAACTCGGCTCCCTTGTCATCAAATGCGTTTAAAGTGAACATTCCACCAGACGACAGCATCATTGGTTCTCCATCCACCTCCGTAGTCATTGTAATACCAGAAAGCATGATTTCCATTGGTGTCATGTATTCTGTATACTCCAAAGAAACTTCTCCTTCATAAATACTTCCGTCAGCGTTCATAAATGTCTCTTTGGGTATATCGAATTTTGTTTTGCCAATTTGAACTTTTAATGCACTCTCGGCCATAATTTTTCGCTCAATAGGTTTTGGAATAAACTTATCTATCGGTGGTTTAGTTCCAACGTCCGAATTAATTCGTTCTGACTGAACTAATTCAACATCCGGTCTCGCCATGACGAAATTTCGAATTGAGGTAGTTAAAATTGAGGTTGATCTAAGGTCGATCCACTTTAGATTTTCAGCAGGGATCAAATAGTTTAAGTCCACTTCTCCGACATCACTTAATGCGACGCTGTCTACGTCCATCTCCAGAAATTTCACCAAGTACTTTGCATCCATCTCTTTGAAGGAGACAAATTCAGGCTTCACATTTTCATTGATCAACTCAACCATTCGCTCCGGATTCTTGAAAGTGCAATTTTCAAATTGGATTCGATTGATCTTAGTAGACAAATCGGTTCTCGGAAAATTCTGAATGTTCGAATTCTTGATGATTAGCTCCTTCACATTCATCAGCCGGAATTGAGGAGGGAATTCATTTACTCCGCTTAATTCAACACTATTTAGGCGATCAAAAAAGCTCAAAGTCCTCAACAGCTTCGTATTGTTTAAATATGGATTTCCACTGGCGTCAATATTCCTTAGTTTCCACCAATAGGAAGCTATCCATGAAATATCAAACAATTTATTCGACGATATATCCAGGTCCTCTAAGTGGGCCAACAGCATCAAATTCGGTGGAAAATTCCGAAGTTCGTTATTGGAAATATCGAGGAATCTTAAATTTCTTTGCTGACCAAGATTGGAACTTATATTATAGAATCCGCAATCGGCCAGATTAAGCCTATCTAATTTAAATTTCGAAACGGCAAAAATCGTGTCCAAGTCATAAGCGCTCAGACCTTGATTCGATGAGAGGTCCAGGTCTTCAAGCTGAGATAACTTAGAAAGTTCGATGGGAATTCGAAGTAAGCCATTATTGGACAAATTCAATTTCTTCAGATTATAACATTCTAAAATCTCCATTGGAAATTCTATTAAGCCCTTATTGCTTAAATCTATTTCAGTGATTAAGTATTGATTGTTTCGAATGTCGTATAGACTGGTGATTTTAAGACCAGAATAAGAAATTCCGCTGCAGCAAATTAAGATCAGACCAAGAAGAGTTCTCATACAAATGGATTTAGTTATTTATACATATGGAATCGCACGATGTTCAATTATACGGCTCTATATTTGATGTAACTGTTAAAGAATGGTAACCTTTTGACAGAGAGAATTTTGGGATCCTGTTAGTGAACACGAGACAGATGGAATTATTATAAGAACAACCGATTATAAGGGTCTATGGTAGGTTACAGACCTGCCAAAAGAAGCTAGATGGATACCTTCTGATAAGTTTAAAACCGATCATTCCTTTTCAGAAAGATTCTCCCTATTCTCAAGTGCATACAATAAGAAAGAAGCCAACCAATGTGATCCCGTGTAGTCACTTTCAACAACTTGATCCATAGATTCACGGATATGCGTGTCGCCAAGCTCTACCAGCCGGTCTTTATTTTTCGGTAAGACGGAGGCCAGCTGATACAGACACCAGGCCCTGGAGAAATTTAATCCGTCTAAGTGCACCAACTTACCGTCACTTCTATCCACAACTTTACCGGGTTCAAGATTAAAACTTCCGCTATTTAGCTGAGGCATAAATTCATCCACCCACTTTCCAAATTCTTTTTTCACCAGAACCTTTGACATCAACTCCGCCTCTTGTAAGCAGGGAGTTAAAAAATCAAATCCGGACGGCTCCCATCCGATCGGACATGCAACATCAGTCTGGTAATAATCCCTGGACCGTTGGATTATCAAGGCTTCAAATTCTGTATCGCCAACAGCGCGGCAATAATCAAGAGAAAGTGACAAGCCGAAAGCGGTATTTGTATGTTCTCCAACACGAATCGGGTAAACAAGTTTTGGTAAAAATCCTTTGTAAGCCTTTACGATATTATCAATCAATGATTGAAGGCTGAACGACCATTTGTGCTGTTCGTCCAAATCGGACCTTTTCAATTCTGCCTGCAGTTTTAATATCCAGGCCCAGCCATAGGTTCGCTCAAAAGACTGGTTCAGCTTCGGTTGAAAATAGATTAACTCCTTTTGAACATTAGGAACGGTAAACTGCTGATCAAAGAGAACAATAATTTGTTTTGCCAAATCCGATTCGGGGAAGCAATTCATAGCTTTTGCCAGCAGCCAATGTCCGTGTACTGCGGAGTGCCAATCAAAACATCCATAAAAAATCGGATGTAGGTCTTTTGGCCCCTTCAAAA